>NZ_JALHBK010000011.1:0-252794 GCF_031570565.1 Nonomuraea sp. 3-1Str | reverse complement strand
GCACCGACAACATCGACGAGAACTACTGGGTCAACGCCAGCACCTCACCCGCCAGCGGAACCTGGAAACTCCAAGCCGAAGACCTCGCCAAGGGCGACAAGGGCTACATCAACGGATGGACCCTGACACTGTAGACGCGCCTCCCGGACGGCTGCCCGCACGCCTGTCGCGGGCAGCCGCTTTCATCGCCGGAGCTTTTCGGTGATCGCGGGGAAGCGGATGCGCACCTGGCTCAGTCGAGGGTGACGGTGCCGGCGGCGCCGTTGACCGTGATCCGGCGGCCCGTGGTGATGCGGTGGGTGGCGTCCGGGACTCCGACCACGGCCGGGATGCCGTACTCCCTGGCCACCACCGCGCCGTGGGACATCGCGCCGCCCATCTCCATGACCAGGCCGCCCGCCGTGAGGAACAGCGGCGTCCAGCCGGGGTCGGTGGACGGGCAGACGAGGATCTCGCCGGGCTCCAGGTGGGCGCCCACCGGGTCCAGCACCACGCGGGCCGGGCCCGTGACCGTGCCGGCCGAGGCGGCCGTGCCGGTGAGCGCGCCCTCGGGAGCCGTGCCGGACGGGTGGGCGGTGGCGGCGGCGACGGCCTCCGGTTCGGTGCCGTCGGACAGCATGACGCGGGGCACGTGGCGGCGCCGCGCCTCCTGCTCGTAGCCGGCCCGGCGGGCCGCCACCAGCTCCCGCAGCCCCTGCCCGGACGACGCCGGCTCCTCCGAGGCGGGAGCCGCTCCGGATGACCCGGCCGGCGCTCCCGGCGGGACGGGAGCCGTACCGGACGGGGTGGGCGGCGTCATGGCCAGGGCGGACCTGGCCTCCTCGAAGCGGAGGAAGAACACGTCGCCCGGCTCGTCCAGCAGCCCCGCGGCCGTCAGGTGCTCCCCCACCACGAGCATGCTCCGCCGTACCCCCGCGAGGACCTTGACCAGGTAGAACTTGGGCAGCTCCCGCAGGCCCGCCAGCCGCCTGGTGCGGCGCAGCGCGAAGCGGGTGACCGCGGCCCGCGCGAAGCCGCGGCGCCCGGCCCGTGCGGCGATCGCGTCCACGGCCCGGCGGGCCTCCTCATCGCCCCGGGCGAAGAGGGCGGAGGGGGCGAGGTCGCCGGGGTCGTCCATGCGCAGGTAGTTGGCCAGGACGCCGAGGATGTGCGCCGGCTCCTCCGACCAGCGCGGGAGCCCCAGGTCGATCTCGGCGACGCCCCGATGGCCGTACCGCTGGAGGAAGCGCTCGACGCCCCGCTGGGCCTTCGGCGGCAGCTCGCCGGCGCGGTAGCGGCGCACCAGCTCACCGACCGGGAGCTCCCGGAACGGCTGGGGCTCCACCCGCGTGGCCAGGTTCCACAGCTCCAGGTCCATCTCGGTGGTGGGGTTGGCGGGCAGGCTGCGCAGCACGCCCTGCATCTCGGAGATGGGCATCCCGGACAGCCGCGACGCCAGCGCGAACAGGCCGTACCCGGTGATCACGATCGGCATGACGGAGACGATCGCGGGGAAGACGCCGCGGAGCATGCGCTCCGCGTGGTCGATGCGCTGGACGGGGGTGGCGCCGTCCGGAACGCGCAGCCGCCGGTCGAGCTGCTCGCCCAGCCGCCGCGTGTACGCCAGGGCGGTGCGCGGGCTGGCCAGCGCCTCCAGGACGCGGACCGGCGCGTTGACAGTGCGGGCGAAGCGGGCGAGCCCCTTCAGGAACGGCCGGCGCGAGGTGTGGACGAGCGACAGCCGGGGATCGTCGAACAGGTCGTTCAGCACGGCCGCGGTACGGGCCTCGCCGAGCGTCAGCGCCGTGGGCAGGATGGCGCGGCCGGCGCGGCTGCGCACGGCGGTGGTCAGGTCCAGCCAGAGCCGCTCCCCCGCCACGGACATGAACGCGGGGCCGCCCCTCGGGTCCGCCGGGGGGCGCCCGAACAGGCCCGCCGCTCCCGACGCGGTGAGCTGGAAGCCCGCCAGACCCATCGGGGTGAGCGGGCCCATGACGCCCTGGGCGACGTTCAGGCTGAAGTAGACGCGCAGCCCGTCGCGGGTGGGGGCGGGCAGCGGGTACAGCGTGGTGATCGGGCGGGCCTGGGTGAGCCAGATCGCGCCGGCCGCGTCGATGGCCCACTCCGTGTCCTGCGGTGCGCCGTAGTGCCGCTCGACGCGCGCGCCCAGCGTGGCCAGCTCGCGGACCTGGGCGTCCGTCAGGCAGGGCTCCGGGGAGCCGGTGCGGTCCACGCGCTCGGTGCCGCCGCCGGGCAGGGAGCGGATGACCACGCGCTTGTCGCCGGGGCGGCGTTCGAGGATCTGGCCGGTGGCGGGGTCGGCGACGAAGCGGTCCGGGTTCACGGCTCCGGAGACGACCGCCTCTCCCAGGCCGGGACTGGCGTCGATGACCGCCCGCCGCCTTCGCCCCGTGACCGGGTCGGCGGTGAACATCACCCCGGCGACCTCGGCCTCGACCATCTCCTGGACGACCACCGCGAGCCGTACCGAGGCGTGGTCGATGCCGTTGGACGCGCGGTAGGAGACGGCGCGGTCGGTCCACAGCGACGCCCAGCAGCGGCGGACCGCGTCGAGCACGGCGTCGGCGCCGACGACGTTGAGGTACGTGTCCTGCTGCCCCGCGAAGCTGGCGTACGGCAGGTCCTCGGCCGTGGCCGACGAGCGCACCGCGACCGGGCCGCTCCCGAGCCGCTCGTACGCGGCGATGACGGCCTGGGCCACGGGCTCGGGCAGCGGGGTCCGGAGCAGGCGCTCCCTGGCCGCCGCCGCCAGCCCGTCGCCGCCCGCGGTGACGACCTCGTCCAAGTTCGCGGCCTCGGCGGCCTGGCGGTAGGCGTCGGTGGTGAGCACCCAGCCGGGCGGGACGGGCAGCCCGGCCCTGGTCAGCTCCCCCAGGTTGGCGGCCTTTCCGCCCACCTCGGCCAGCATGGCGGCGTCGATCTCGGAGAAGTCCAGTGCCGTGTTCATCTGCCTCGCCCTCGGTGTTCAGCTTCTGGACACGAGTGTCACCCCTCGCGAACAAAAATTCAACACCTGATGAAAAGTCGGCGGCCTCAGAACACCAGGGGCACTCCGTCCAGGTCCCAGGCCGGGTCCACCTCGATGCCGAGCCGGTCGAGCGCCGTGGGCCCCACGTCCACGGGCCGCGGCTCCTGGAGGCGGACGCCGCCCAGGTCCTCGCCCAGCCGCGCGCCGATCACGAACACCGTCCGCTCCTCCCCCGAGACCCCGCCGTGGCCGCCCGCGTCCACGTGGCCGTGGTCGGTGGTGACCAGGACCGTCCACCGCTCGTGCCCGAACGACGGCCGCGCACGGACCGCGTCGAGGAAGCCGCCGAGGTACGCGTCCTGGAGCAGGAGCGCGTCGGCGTACTCCGGGCAGAGGGGGCCGAGGGCGTGGGCCACCTCGTCGGTGTCGCCGAGGTAGACGAACGACAGGTCGGGGCCGGTGAGCTCCAGGTGCTCGCGGGCCGCCGCGGCGACCTGGCGGTCGGCGACGCTCCAGGTGATGGCGTACCCGTCGAGCACGAACCGGGTGCCGATGGCGGGGCCGAACGCGCCGTGCTCGGCGAGGGCGGCCCACGAGAAGAACGCGGAGGTGACGAGGTCGGGGCGGGCCTCCTGGGCTCGCGTCAGAAAGTCCGGATATTTCGTGAACTGCGGAGGCGTGAATTGTTCGGCGCCGAAGCCGTTGTCCACGACGCCGTGCTTGTCCGGCCACACCCCGGTCGCGATCGACGCCCACCCGGGCCCGGAGTCGGTCCGCGCCCGGATGGTGCGAAGGGAGCCTTCCGCGCCCGCGGGGACGAGCCGGCTGGATGTGTCCGCTGCGGCGAGGTGTTCCGGGACGATCTGGCCCGGAGACTCGGTGCGGGGCGCCTCGGGCTCGCCGTACGGGAGGGTGCTGGTGCCGTACGCGCCCGTCGCCATCAGCGCCGACAGCACCGGCGGACGGATCGCGACCAGACGGTCGAAGCGCAGGCCGTCCATCCCGACGACCAGCACCTTGTCCCTCATACGGCATCCCCCGGCACGGCATCCCCGGGCACGGTCCCGGAGGCGGGGGCGAAGCGGCGGACCCACTCGGCGGCGCCGGGCAGGATCTCCTCCACCGGAGCCACCTGCGGATACCAGGTCCGCTCCCACTCCAGCGACACCCATCCGTCGTACCCCGCCGCGCGCAGCAGCTCGCCGCCCTCGTCCAGCGGCACCGAGCCCGTCCACATGGGCACCGGCGTCGTGTCCTCGGCCGAGACGGCGTCCTTGACCTGCACATACTCCAGCCAGGGCCCGAGCGCGGCCAGCGTGTCGGCGGGGGTCTCGCCGTGGCGCCACGGGTGCAGCAGGTCCCAGACGGCTCCGGTCGTCCCGGGCCGGTCCGCCGCCTCCAGCAGCCCGGCCACGGCGGCGCCGGTCGGCATCAGGTCGTGAGTCTCGACGAGCACCCGGACGCCGAGACGGGCGGCCGCGTCCGAGACGGCGCGAAGGCGGCGGGCGCCCACGGCCGGGTCGTCGCCGCGCGGGAACACCCGGACTCCTGGCGCGCCGAGGTCGGCCGCCAGCTCCAGGTCCGCGCGCAGCGCCTCCACGAGCGGCCCGTCGGGGCCCGGCTCGCACACCCGCACGTACCCGGCCAGCGCGGAGATCTCCAGCCCGGCCGCCTCCACGCGCTCGCGCGCCGAGCGCCGCTCCTCGGGGGTGAGGCCGCGGTGGACGCCCGTGTCGGGGTGGAGGCGCAGTTCGAGGCCGTCGCACCGGTGGGCCGTGGCCACCTCGATCGCCCTGTCCAGCCCCTCGCCGGGCATTCCGAGTGTGCTGACCGCGAGCTTCACCGCGTCTCCCTCATGTGTCGTCCGTGTGTGGTCGTGGTCCGCGCACCCGGGTGCGTGGCCGGCCGGTCTCGGGCGTGCCGGTGCGGGGCGTGTCGATGCCGGGCGTCAGCGGATGTCCCGCACGCTCTCCCGCAGGACCACCTCGCCGGCGACGTGGTCCACGGTCGTCGTCTCGCCCGCCGCGAGCGCCAGCTCCAGCGCGCGGGCGCCCATGTCGGCCAGCGGCAGCCGCACGGTCGTCAGGGCCGGTACGTGGTCGCGCAGCGTGGCGATGTCGTCGAAGCCCGCCACCGAGACGTCGTCCGGCACCCGTGTCCCCCGGTCGCGGTAGGCGGCCAGCGCGCCGACGGCCATCACATCGTTGACCGCGAACACGCACGTCGCGTCGCCCGTCTCCCCCGCCGCCGTGTAGCCGCCGTCGCGGTCGAAGGGCCCGTGGACGACCCGCGGCTCCGGCAGCCCGAGCTCCTTGACCGCCGCGACGAACCCGTCGCACCGGTCGCGGGCGGTCATCAGGTGCGGCGGCCCGGCGAGGACGGCGAAGCGGGTGTGGCCGAGCCCGGCCAAGGAGCGGGCCAGGGCCGCGCCGCCCTCGTGGTTGGCGGGGGCCACGGTGTCGACGCCGAGCAGGTCCTGGCCGACGCAGGCGACCCGGCCGCCGCTGGAGCGGTAGCGTTCGAGCTCGCGGCGCAGCCGGCCGGTCGTCTGGGGGTCGTCCACGCGCGAGCCGGCCAGCAGGACGGCGCGCACGCGCTGGGCGTTCATGGTGGCGACGTAGGCGATCTCCTGCTCGGGGTCGCGGTGCGTGGTGCCGACCATGACGAGCAGGCCCTCGCCGGCCGCGGCGCGCATGGCGCCGTCGGCGAGGGCGGCGAAGTAGGGGTCGGTCAGGTCGTGGACGACGATGCCGATGACGTTGCTCGCGCCCCGGGCCAGCGTCTGGGCGGCCATGTTGGCGCGGTAGCCCAGCTCGTCGGCGGCTCTCTCGACCCGCGCCCGCAGGTCGGCGCCCACCTGGCGGGTGCTGCCGTTCAGCACCCGCGAGGCGGTCGCGAGCGAGACGCCCGCCTGCCTGGCGACGTCCTCCAGCGTGACCACGACGAGACCTCCCCGGAAAGCGATTTCCCAGTCTGTCAGACCGGCCCCCGGGTCCGCATCCTTACACGCCCGGCGCCGGGAGGCCAGATCAGGCGCCGTTCAGCCTGTCAGCTCCACGGGAACAGGATGTCGAACAGGCCCTTCTGCGTCTCCGACGGAGCCGGCGCGGGCGCCTGGGTGGTGGCGGCGGGCGCCTGCGTCGTGGCGGCCGGCGCGGTGGGCTGCTCGCTGGTCTTGGCCTCCACGTCGTCGTCGCGCGTCGTGGCGGCGTCGTCGACGGTCGTCGGCTGCCGGCTGGCCCTGCCGGTGGCGCGGGTCGTGGGCTCGACGGAGCGGGTCCGCGTGACGCGCGGCTCGGGGGTGCGGCTGACCCGGACGCGGGCCGCCGTCGGGGTGGGGGCGACCGTGCTGGACGTGGACGGCTCGGGCGTGGCGGACTCGTCGGGCTCGTCGGCGGCCTCGCCGGTGTCCTCGGGGTCGGGGACGGCCGACGTGGGCGGCGCGCTCACGCGGCCCGCGCTGGCGCAGCGGTCCGTCGCGCACGGGTCGTCGGAGGAGGTGCCGGTCAGCATCCAGCCGGCCCCGGCGCCGAGGACGACGACGGCGGCCGCGGCGGCCACCAGCAGCTTGGTACGGCGGCGCACCTCCTTGTCGGCGGTGTTCTGCTGGTTCGCGTCGGTCCAGCCGGAGCCGAGGAAGCCACGCCGCGGCTCGCCGTCCTCGTCGTCGGCGGACGTCTCGTAACCCTTGTCGAGCGGGAGATAGGCATGGTCGCCATAGTCGTCCGCGTCCTGCAGGTGGCCCGTGTCCTGGAGCCGGTGGGAGCCGCTGTCGGCGTCCGCGTAGCCCGCCTGCTCGCCGTCCACCCGGTGGGCGCCGCCCTCGGTCTCGCCGTACCCGGCGTTGCCGTGCTGGGCGTCCCCGTACAGGGCGTCGACGTACGGGGCGTCCCCGTCCAGGGCGTCCGCATGCAGGGCGTCCGCGTGCTGCGCGTCGCTGTACAGGGCGTCCGCGTGCGGGGCCGTGCCGTCCTGGGGCACGTACGAGGACGTCCCCTCCGAGGGGTACGGCGTCGCCGCGTCCTGCGGGGGATACCGCTCAAGGGGCGCGCCGTCGGACGGCATGATGTACGTCTCGTTGCCCGAGACCACGATGGCCGGCTGCTCATCCGTGTCGTCGTTGCTGTACCGAGGTGACAGCACGTCGCCGGTCAGCTCCGGGTTCAACGGCCGTGACTGACCGTCCTCGTACGACCTATCGTTCTCGTCGCGCGACACTCTGTGACCTCTCTAGTCCATAGCTGTGCGCGACCTTTCCTAACAGATTCCACCCGCCTTTGTCCGGATATTTCACAGCAAGCTCATAAATTGTTCCCAACCTCAGATACACCTCCCCTTTCACCACTCCCATCCGCCCGCGTCCCGGTTCTAGTTACTGACGAGTAGCATGGGCCCGACAGCAGTCCAGCAACGAGGAGCGAACCCCGTGCCTTCCTCTCGTGACGTCGTGTTCGTCGACGGCGTGCGCACCCCCTTCGGCCGGTCGGGGCCGAAGGGGCTGTATGCGGAGACCCGCGCCGACGACCTGGTCGTCCGCGTCATCCGCGAGCTCATCCGGCGCAACCCGGGCCTGCCGCCGGAGCGCGTGGACGAGGTCGCGATCGCCGCGACCACCCAGATCGGCGATCAGGGCCTGACCATCGGCCGCTCGGCCGCGGTGCTGGCCGGGCTGCCGAAGTCCGTCCCCGGCTACGCCATCGACCGCATGTGCGCGGGCGCGATGACCGCGGTGACCACGGTCGCGGGCGGCATCGCGTTCGGCGCGTACGACGTCGCCATCGCGGGCGGCGTCGAGCACATGGGCCGCCACCCGATGGGCGAGGGGGTCGACCCCAACCCGCGCTTCCTGTCGGAGCAGCTCGTCGACCCGAGCGCCCTGGTCATGGGCATGACCGCCGAGAACCTGCACGACCGCTACCCCACGATCGGCAAGGAGCGCGCCGACGCGTACGCGGTGCTGTCGCAGGAGAAGGTGGCCAAGGCGTACGCCGACGGCAAGATCCAGCCCGACCTGGTGCCGACCGCGATCAGGACGGCCGAGAAGGGCTGGGGCCTCGCGGTGGAGGACGAGGCGCCCCGCCCGGGCACGACGATGGAGGGCCTGGGCGCGCTGAAGACGCCGTTCCGGCCGCACGGGCGCGTGACGGCGGGCAACTCCTCCGGCATCAACGACGGCGCCACCGGCTGCGTCGTGGCGGCCCGCGAGGTCGCCGAGGAGCTCGGGCTGACGGCCAGGATGCGGCTGGTGTCGTACGCGTTCGCCGGCGTGGACCCCGAGGTGATGGGCGTGGGCCCGATCCCGTCCACGGAGCGGGCGCTGCGGCTGGCCGGGCTGTCGATCTCCGACATCGGGCTGTTCGAGATCAACGAGGCGTTCGCGGTGCAGGTGCTGGCGTTCCTGGAGCACTTCGGCATCGCCGACGACGACCCCCGCGTCAACCCGTACGGCGGCGCGATCGCCTTCGGCCACCCGCTGGCCTCCTCGGGCGTGCGGCTGATGACGCAGCTCGCCCGCCAGTTCGCCGAGCGCCCGGACGTGCGCTACGGCATCACCACCATGTGCGTCGGCATGGGCATGGGCGGCACCGTGATCTGGGAGAACCTGGCATGAGCAATCTCGACACCTGGCGGGCGCTGCTGAGCGAGCGCAACTCTGACGAGGTCGTCACCAGGGCGCTCGTCCGCGACGTCGAGCTGCCCTACGGCGCCGGCACGATGGCGCTCATCACGCTGGACAACGGCTTCGACCACACCAAGCCCAACACGTTCGGCCCGCACGGCCTGTTCGCGCTGAACGGCGCGCTGTCGGAGATCGCCGCCCGGAGCGACCTGGCCGCGGTGGGCGTGACCGGCAAGCCGTTCATCTTCGCCGTCGGCGCCGACCTCAAGGGCGCCGCCTCGGTCGCCTCGCGCCAGGAGGCGCTGGCCATCGGCGCGCTCGGGCACCACGTGTTCCGGCGGCTGGGCGAGCTGGCGGTCCCGTCCTTCGCCTTCGTCAACGGCGCGGCGATGGGCGGCGGCCTGGAGATCGCGCTGCACTGCACGTACCGGACGATCTCCTCGGGCGTCCCGGCCGTCGCGCTGCCGGAGTGCTTCCTCGGCCTGGTGCCGGGCTGGGGCGGGACGCAGCTCCTGCCGCGCCTGGTCGGCCCGGCGAACGCCATCAAGCTGATCATCGAGAACCCGCTGTCGCAGAACCGCATGGTCAAGGGCGCCCAGGCGTACGAGCTGGGCGTCGCGGACGCCATGTTCGAGCCCGCCGACTTCCTGGAGGAGTCGCTGCGCTGGGCGGCCCGGGTCGTCAACGGCGAGGTCGCGGTCGAGCGTCGCTCGCATGACGGTGACGACTGGGACAAGGCGGTCGCGGACGCGCGGTTCCTCGTGGACATGAAGCTGCGCGGCGCGTCGCCCGCCCCGTACCGGGCGCTCGACCTGGTCGCGCGGGCCCGCACCGCCTCCCGTGACGAGGGGTTCGCCGCCGAGGACGAGGCGCTGGCCGACCTGCTGATGAGCGACGAGCTGCGCGCCGGCCTGTACGCCTTCGACCTGGTGCAGCGGCGGGCCAAGCGGCCGGCGGGCGCGCCCGACAAGTCGCTGGCGCGGAAGGTCACCAAGGTCGGCGTGGTGGGCGCGGGGCTGATGGCCTCGCAGATGGCGCTGCTGTTCGCCCGCCGCCTGGAGGTGCCGGTCGTCCTGACCGACCTCGACCAGGGGCGCCTCGACAAGGGCGTCGGCTACGTGCACGCCGAGGTGGACAAGCTGCTGGCCAAGGGCCGCGTGTCGGCCGACCAGGCCAACCGGCTCAAGGCGCTGGTCAGCGGGTCGCTGACCAAGGACGCGTTCGCGGACGCCGACTTCGTCATCGAGGCCGTCTTCGAGGACATGGCGGTCAAGAAGAAGGTGTTCGCCGAGGTCGAGGCCGTGGTGGGCGCGGAGTGCGTGCTGGCCACCAACACCTCGTCGCTGTCGCTGACCGAGATGGGGGCGGAGCTGGCGCGTCCGGAGCGGCTGGTCGGCTTCCACTTCTTCAACCCCGTCGCGGTGATGCCGCTCCTGGAGATCGTCAGGGGCGCCTCGACCGACGACGCGACGCTCGCCACCGCGTTCGCGGTCGGCAGGACGCTGAAGAAGTCGTCGGTGCTGGTCAAGGACGCGCCGGCGTTCGTGGTCAACCGGCTGCTGACGCGCTTCATGGGCGAGGTCATCTCCGCCGTGGACGAGGGCACGCCGCTGGAGGTCGCCGAGCACGCGCTGGACGACCTCGGGCTGCCGATGACGCCGTTCGCGCTGCTCCAGCTCGTCGGGCCGGCCGTCGGCCTGCACGTGGCCGAGACTCTGCACGCGGCGTTCCCCGCCCGGTTCGGCGTCTCGGCGGGCATGGCCAAGCTCGTCGCCTCCGGCAAGCCGGGCGTGTACGCCCCCGACTTCTCGCTCGACCCGGAAGCCGTGGCGCTGTTCGCGGGCGGCGACGCGCCGTCCACCGCCGACGAGGTACGGCGGCGCGTGCTGGAGGCGCTGGCCGAGGAGATCCGCATCATGCTCGACGAGGGCGTGGTGGCGGCCCCGCAGGACATCGACCTGTGCATGATCCTCGGCGCGGGCTGGCCGTTCCACCTGGGCGGCGCCACGCCGCTGCTGGACCGGACCGGGTTCGCGCGGCCCCGCTTCCTGCCGCCGGGCGTGGCCTCGGTGCCCGCCTGACCGTGGCGTGAGGGAAGGGGACTCGCGGTGGCGCCGCGGGTCCCCTTTTCTGCGTCCTTTGCCGCCACTCTGCGCCCTGCCCCATCACATGGCCGAATCGGGGACGATCCATGGCCGCCGCCGTCGGGACCGCCGGGTACCTACACCGGTGTCACACCAGGCACACCAGCCCCAACGGTCCCCACGCTCACTCAGGTCGTCGGCCGGGGCGGGCCCGTGCCACGACGGAGAGGACAGGCATGAGATCGCTCAAGGTAACCGCGCTGTGCGGGGCCTTCCTGATGGCGGCCGCCCTGCCGGCCATGGCGGCGCAGGACGGGCGGACGGCCCTGCGGATCACCGTGACGGCGTCCGGCCAGGAGCCGCAGACGTACGTGCTGCGCTGCGACCCGGACGGCGGCGACCACCCGAACCCGGAGGTGGCCTGTGACCGGCTCCGGGCCGTGGACGGCCGGCTGTCGGCGCTGCGCCGGTCCAGCAGCGCCTGCCCGTGGATCTCGCAGCCGTACGAGGTGGCCGTGGTGGGGCGCTGGCAGGGCCGCAACATCGCGCTGCACTCGACCTTCGCCAACTCGTGCCGCGCCAAGGCGGCCGGCGACGGAGTGTTCGCCTTCTGAGCCAGCCGTACGGACGGGAAGCGCGTGGGGGCCGGGAGACCGTCCCCCACGTCTCCCGCCCCTACCGGGTCTTGGCCGCCTCGACCCGGCTGTGCCGGTAACCGTAGGTGAAGTACAGCACCGCGCCCACGATCATCCAGATGAGGAACCGCAGCCACGTCTCGACCGGCAGGTTGAGCATCAGGTAGAAGCAGGCCAGCACCGACACGATGGGCAGCACCGGCACCAGCGGCGTGCGGAACGCCCTGGGCAGGTCGGGCCGCGTGCGCCGCAGGATGATCACGCCGGCCGACACCACCACGAACGCGAACAGCGTGCCGATGTTGACCAGCTCGGCCAGCGCCCCCAGCGAGATGAACCCGGACAGCAGCGCCGACACGATCCCGATGATGACCGTGAGCCGGGCCGGCGTGCCGAATCTCGGGTGGACCTTGGCCAGCGTGCGCGGCAGCAGCCCGTCACGGCACATGGCGAACAGCACCCGGGTCTGGCCGAGCATGAGGATCATCACCACGGTCGTGAGCCCGGCGATCGCGCCGATGCTGATGAGCCCGGCCGCCCATTTCTGGCCGACCGCGGTGAAGGCGTCGGCCAGCGGCGCCGAGGTGCTGAGCGTCTTGTAGTTCTGCATGCCCACGACGACCAGCGAGACGGCCACGTACAGGACCGTGCAGATCGCGAGAGAGCCGATGATGCCGCGCGGCATGTCGCGCTGCGGGTTGATGGTCTCCTCGGCGGCGGTGGCGACGATGTCGAAGCCGATGAAGGCGAAGAAGACGACCGCCGCGGCCGAGAAGATGCCGATCACGCCGTACGCGACGGGCGTGATGTTGAACAGGACCTGGATCAGCGGCGCCTTGAGCCCGGCCACCTGCTCCGTGGCCTGCGGCGGCGGGATGAACGGCGAGTAGTTCGCCGGCTTGATGAAGAACAGCCCCGCCACGATGACGAGCAGGATCACCGCGACCTTGATCGCCACGATGACCTGGTTGACCCGCGAGGAGAGCTTGATGCCGGCCACCAGGATCGCGGTGAGGATGAGCACCACGATCATGGCCGGCAGGTTGACCACCGGGTCGTCGCCGGAGATGGCCGCGGGCAGCGGCAGGCCGATCGAGGACAGCAGCGACGCGAAGTAGCCCGACCAGCCGACCGCCACCACCGCGGCCGCCAGCGCCATCTCCAGCATGAGGTCCCAGCCGATGATCCAGGCGGGCAGCTCACCGAGCGTGGCGAAGGAGAAGGTGTACGCCGAGCCCGCCACCGGGATCGTGGAGGCGAACTCGGCGTAGCACAGCGCCGCCAGGCCGCAGACGATCGCGGAGACGACGAAGGCGATGGCCACGGCCGGTCCGGCCGTCTGCTTGGCCACCTGTCCGGTCAGCACGAAGATACCGGTGCCGACGATCACGCCGATGCCGAAGACGGTCAGGTCGACGGCGGTCAGGCGCTTGCGCAGCCGATGCTCCGGTGCCTCGGTGTCGCTGATGGACTGCTCAACCGTTTTCGTGCGAAGTACGTCCACGAGTGTGACCTTGCCCACACGCGCGGGCATCATGCACCCGCGCGCGCACCTGACGCGGCCAAGGTCCGCCGAGGTCAGCGCTGGGCGGACGGGCTCCTCAGGGGCTGGTCGCGGCGGGCGACCGCCTCGGTGATCCGGCGGGCGAGGTCCTGCCCGGTGAGCCCGACGCGGCCGAGGATCGCGGCCCGCTTGGCGTGCTGGAGGAACTCCTGCGGGATGCCGAAGGTGCGGACCGGCACGTCCACGTCGGCGTCGCGCAGCAGCCGGGCCACCGCGTCGCCGACGCCGCCGACGCGGCCGTTGTCCTCGACGACCGCGACCAGCCGGTGGGCGCCCGCCGCGAGCACGAGGGCCTCGTCGAGCGGCTTGACCCAGCGCGGGTCGACCACGGTCGCCGAGATGCCCTGGGCGTCGAGCAGCACCGCGGCGTCCAGGCACGCCTGGGCCATCGGGCCGACGGCGACGATCAGCACGTCGGCGTCGCCGGCGCGCAGGACGTCCATCTCGCCGAGCCGCCCGGCCGCCTCGATCGGCGCGGCCACCGGGCCCTTGGGGAAGCGGACGACCGTGGGACCGTCGGTGACGGACACGGCCTCCTGCAGCAGCTCGGCCAGGCGCTCGCCGTCGCGCGGCACGGCGATCCGCAGGCCGGGCACGACCTGGAGGATCGACAGGTCCCACATGCCGTTGTGGCTGGCGCCGTCGTCGCCGGTGACGCCCGCCCGGTCGAGGACCACGGTGACCGGCAGCCGGTGCAGGGCGACGTCCATGAGGAGCTGGTCGAAGGCGCGGTTGAGGAAGGTGGCGTAGACGGCGACGACCGGGTGCAGGCCGCCGAGCGCCAGGCCGGCCGCGCTGGTCAGCGCGTGCTGCTCGGCGATGCCGACGTCGTAGGTGCGGTCGGGGAAGGCGTCGGCGAAGGCGGCCAGGCCGGTCGGGTGCAGCATGGCGGCGGTGATCGCGACGATGTCCTCCCGGTCCTTGCCGAGCCGGACCAGCTCCTCGCTGAAGACGTCGGTCCAGATGCGGCCCTTGGGCTTCTCCGCGCCGGTCACCCGGTCGAAGGCGCCGGGCGAGTGGAACTGGTCCTCGTCGTGGTTCTCGGCCGGGGAGTAGCCGCGGCCCTTCTGGGTGAGGGCGTGCACGATGACCGGGCCGCGGAAGTCGCGGGCGGTGCGCAGGGCGGCCTCCATGGCCTGCTCGTCGTGGCCGTCGATGGGGCCGACGTACTTCAGGCCGAGGTCCTCGAACATGACCTGCGGGGCCAGGACGTCCTTGACGCCCTTCTTGAAGCCGTGCAGCGCGTCGTACAGGACCGGGACGTTGCCGATCTTCTCCTTGACGTACTCGAGGAAGTCCTCGTAGCGGCGCGTGACCCGCAGTTTGGACAGGTGGGAGGCGAGCCCGCCGATGGTCGGCGAGTAGGAGCGGCCGTTGTCGTTGACGACGATGACGAGCGGGAGGTCCTTGACCGCGGCGATGTTGTTGAGCGCCTCCCAGGCCATGCCGCCGGTGAGCGCGCCGTCGCCGATCACGGCGACGGCCGTGCGGTCGCGCTCGCCGCGCAGCTTGAACGCCTTGGCCAGGCCGTCGGCGTAGGACAGGGCGGTGGAGGCGTGGGAGTTCTCGACGAAGTCGTGCTCGGACTCGGCCTGGCTCGGGTAGCCGGACAGGCCGCCCTCCTGCTTCAGCGCGCCGAAGCCGGCGGCCCGGCCGGTGAGCAGCTTGTGGACGTACGCCTGGTGGCCGGTGTCCCAGATGACCGGGTCGCGGGGTGAGTCGAACACCCGGTGGATCGCGATGGTGAGCTCCACCACACCCAGGTTGGGGCCGAGGTGCCCGCCGAAGCGGGAGCAGCAGTCGACGAGCAGGTCGCGGATCTCGTTCGCCAGTCCCGGCAGCTCCTCGGCATCGAGCCATTTGACGTCGTGCGGTCCCTCAACCGAGCCCAGCAACCCGCTCACGGATGCATCCCCTCTGCTCCTGTGCGCCAACGGCTTGAAGTCTAGTTCGTGGATGCCTCGCTGACTCCATCGAGTCAATTCCACCCACATATGTCCGATCTTGACCTAGTCTTTCCCTCACTATGAAGACTCTCCCCATGAGGAAGCTGACGACTCTCGTGGCCACCGGCGTGCTCGCCTCGCTGGTCGGCGCGGGCACGGCGGCAGCACAGACCGACCCCGTCAACACCGCCGGACAGCAGGCCCAGCAGCAGGTCCAGAACTCCGGCCAGCAGGCCCAGCAGCTCGCCGCGCCGCCGCGCGGCAAGGCGGCCGCCACCGCCAACCCCCTGTACAAGACCGGGACGCTCGCGGACTCCCACTGCTCCCCCGGCAGTCTGCCCAAGGGCAGCACCGCCGCCTACAAGCGGTTCCTCACCAAGGTGACGAACTGCCTGAACGCGTCGTGGTCGACCCAGTTCCGCAAGGCGAAGCTGTCGTTCAGCAAGCCGCGTCTGCGCATCATCACCCGCAAGCTGCGCACGCCCTGCGGCCCGTGGAGCACCGGCGCCGACGGCGTCTACTGCTCCGTCGACCGCACGATGTACATGCTCGTGACCAAGACGCAGCTGCGTGACCCGTTCGCGCTGGGCATCACCCGCCTCATGGCGCACGAGTACGGGCACCACGTGCAGCAGATCTCCGGCATCTGGAACTACTACTGGCCGGCCCGCGCCCGCGCCTCCAAGGCGGGTCAGCTCCAGCTCTCGCGCCGCTCCGAGCTGCAGGCCGAGTGCTTCTCCTCCGTCTTCATGCGGACGATCGAGGACACGCTCCCGATCGACCCGTCGGAGTGGGACTACACGGTCGACTGGTTCCGCAAGAACGGCGGCAAGGCCTGGCCGCAGAACGACCACGGCAGGGGCTCGTCGCAGGCGTACTGGATGAACCGCGGCTACGGCTCGGCCTCCCCGGGCTCCTGCAACACCTGGGCCGCCTCGTCCCGCGCGGTCGCCTAGCGACCCCCGTTCACGGTATTCGCCGGCGCGGTCGCGTCCTTCGGGGCGCGGCCGCGTCTCGCGTTTCCGGCCTTTCCCCAGACAGCCCACCAAATCACCATCAACTGGTCTAGTATCCGCGATCGTGCGTATACCCCTTGTCGCAGCGTCGGTCTGCGTGATCGCGGGTCTGGTCACGCCCGCTACGGCCGGCGCGCAGACCGCGGCGGGCCCCGCGGCGGCCTCCGCAGCGGCCTCCACGGCGGCACAGGCCGCCTCCGGCGTTCCCCACGCGGCCGCGGTGCCCCCCGCCGTCCTGGCCGAGAACCGGATCTACCGCTCCGGCACCGCCGCGCCGCTGTCCTGCCCCATCCCGGAGATCCGTGAGGGCAGCGCCGCCTCGCTCAAGACGTTCCACCGCGCGATGGCCCGCTGCGCGGACCGCTTCTGGGCCATCCGGTTCAAGGCCGCCGGCCTGCGCTACACCTCGCCGAGGGTGACGATCACCACGGGCAGCTCCTCGGTCTGCGGCAGGATCACCAGCAACGGCGCCCAGTACTGCCCCGCCCAGCGCACCGTCGCCATCCGCATCATGAAGCGGGACCTCACCGACCCGTTCAAGATGAACATCGCCCACTCCGTCGCCCACGAGTGGGGCCACCACGTGCAGCAGCTCACCGGCATGCTCGACGAGCAGAACCGCCTCTACTGGCGATCCGGCGGCAGCGCCCGCACCGTCCTCAGCCACCGGCTGGAGATGCAGGCCGAGTGCTTCGCCGGCGTCTTCTACAGCGCCGCCCTCGACTCCGTCGACCCCGGCATCACGTGGGACCAGTGGATCGGCGCCGTCCGCGAGGCCGAGGAGAGCAAGGTCCACGGCAAGCCGCGCAACCTCGCCTACTGGCAGGACCGCGGCTACTCCAGCGGCTCGGCCGGCTCCTGCAACACCTGGACGGCGTCGTCCGCCCGCGTCTCCTGACGGCCCCGGTCCCCTGGACGGTCTCAGCCGGTCACGCGGGCCAGGACCTCCAGGGGATCGGCCAGCACGTGGGCGAAGGCCAGCTCGGCCGCGCCCACGAGCGTCGCGTCGTCGGCCAGGGCCGAGGTGCGCAGCCGTAGCCGCTCCCGCTGCGGGCCCATCGCGTGCGTCGCGAGCCGGCTGCGCACCTGGGCCGCCGAGCCCAGGTACACCTCACGCAGCATGCCCCCGAAGATGACCATCTCGGGGTTGAAGATGTTGACCAGGTTGGCGACGCCCAGGCCCAGCCAGTCGCCCACCCGCTTGAGCGCCTCCTGCGCCACGATGTCGCCCCGGTCGGCCGCGTCCACCACGGCCCGCACCGCCTCGCGCCCCTGACGGCCCACGGGCTCCCCGGCCGGCGCCGGCCCAGGACCACGCCCGGCGGCCTCCAGCAGGGCCCGCTCCCCCACCTCGGCCTCCAGGCAGCCGCGCGACCCGCAGCCGCACGGCCGGCCGCCCGGGTTGACCACCATGTGGCCGACCTCGCCGCCGTAGCCGTCGTGGCCGCCCAGCAGGTGGCCGCCGGTGATGATGCCGCCGCCGATGCCGACGTCCCCGTGCAGGTAGATGAGGTCGCGCACGGCGACGGCCACGCCGCGGCTGTGCTCGGCCAGCGCCGCCAGGTTGGCGTCGTTGCCCACGCTCACCGGCAGCCCCAGGCCCAGCCGGCGGCCCAGCTCCTCACCGAACGGCACCGCCTCGGCGCCCAGGTTCGGGCCGAACATGATCACTCCGTCGTCCCTGCGCACGCCTCCGGACACGGCCGCGGCGGCGCCGACGCACACGGTGTCCGCGCGTGTCTTGCGCCGCATCTGCCGCGCGAAGCCCGCCAGCGCCCCGGCCAGCTCGTCCAGGTCGAACGGCACGCGGCGGCGCGACGTCTCCCGGCGGTCCAGGATCGCGCCGCCCAGCCCCACCCGGGCCGCCGCCAGCCGGTCCGGGCCCACGTCGAAGGCGAACACGTACACCCGCGACGACTCCGGCCGCACCACCAGCGAGGGACGGCCCGCGCGCCCGGTCTCGCGCGGCAATTCCTCGCGCACCAGGCCGGCGGCCGTGAGATCGGAGGTCAGGGCCATGATGGTGCTGCGGTTCAGCCCCATCTTGGCGGTCAGCTCGGCCCGCGAGATCGGCCCCCCGAGGTGGACATGGCGCAGCAGGGCGCCGAGGTTGTGACGCCTGATGTCCTCCTGTGAGGGGCCGGCACGCATCGTCTGAGCATCCTTGAACGACGGAAAGTCGCTGATCACCTTAGACCAGCGGCGGCCGCCCGCTTGCGCGCCACGGCATCCACACCCGCCGCCAGCAGCAGGACGAAGCCGGTGACCAGGTACTTGACGCTGGAGCCGTACTGCATGAGGGCCATGCCGTTGTCGATGACCGCGATGACCGCGCCGCCCAGCACCGCGTCCAGCACCCGGCCCTTGCCGCCGAACAGGCTCGTGCCGCCGATCACCGCCGCGCCCACCGCGTACAGCAGCACGGAGCTGCCGCCCGTGTTCGGGTCCACCGAGCTGGCCCGGGAGGCGGCCACGATGCCGCCGACGGCCGCCATCGAGGAGCAGATCACGAACGCGCTCACCCGGATCCGGTCGACCGCGATGCCCGCCCGGCGCGCCGCCTCGGCGTTGCCGCCGACCGCGTACACGTGCCGGCCGAACGCGGTGCGCCGCAGCACGAACGTCCACAGCACCAGCAGCGCGAGGATGACCGGCACGACGATCGGCACGCCCTTGAGCGAGGCGAACGCCGGGTTGAAGCTGCGCTCCAGGTTCAGCGCGTACACGGCCAGGCCGGCGAGGACGGCCAGGGCGCCGACCCGGGCGGCGATGAGCGACGGCGGATCGGCCACCAGGCCGCGCGCGGCCCGCTTGCGCGACCGCAGCACCTGCAACCCGGCGTAGGCGAGGACGGAGGCCGCATACAGCGCCCAGCCCAGCGCGGGCGGCAGGTTGCGCTGCGCGACGGCCTTGATGACGGGGTCGTTGATGGAGATGTTCGTGCCCTCGTTGACCAGGACCAGCACGAGCCCCTGGAAGGCGAGGAAGGCGGCCAGCGTCACCACGAACGACGGGATGCCGACCTTGGCGACGAGCGTGCCGAGCACGGTGCCGATGACCGTGCCGGTGACGATCGCGGCGAGCACGCCGACGTACCAGGGCAGCCCCATGTTGGTCAGCGTGACCGCGAGGACGGCCGCGCAGACGCCGCTGCTGAAGCCGGCCGACAGGTCGATCTCGCCGATGAGCAGCACGAACACCAGGCCCATGGCGATCACGGTGATCGCCGCGCCCTGGGTGAAGAGGTTGGCGAAGTTGATGGCGCTGAGGAACGCGGGCCGGGCCAGGGCGAAGGCCGTGCACAGCACCACCAGCCCGAGGACGGCGGGCAGCGCGCCCATGTCGCCGGCCCGCACCCTCTCGGTGTAGGCGCGGGCGCTGTGGCCGATCGACGGCGAGCGCACCGCCGTCACCACCGCCTCGCCGGGAAGCTCCTTGACCTTGCTCATCAGATGACCCCGTTCCTGAGGCCGAGATCTCCGCTGCGGCCCGAAGTGATCAGTTCGACGACCTGGGCGTGCGTCACGTCGGCGGTCCTGACCTGGGCGGCCATCCTGCCGAGGTAGAGCGCCGCGATCCGGTCGGAGACGGCGAAGACGTCGTTCATGTTGTGCGAGATGAGGACGACGGCCAGGCCGTTGTCGGCGAGCCGGCGCACCAGCTCCAGCACCTGCGCGGTCTGGGCGACGCCCAGCGCCGCGGTCGGCTCGTCGAGGATGACGACCTTGCTGTCCCACAGCACGGCCTTGGCGATGGCGACGGTCTGGCGCTGGCCGCCGGACAGGCTGGAGACCTGCTGGCGGATGGACTTGACCGTGCGGACGGACAGGCCGCTCAGGGTCTGCTCGGCGAGCTCCTCCATGGAGTCCTCGTCCAGCACGATGCCGCGGCGGCGCTCCCGGCCGAGGAACATGTTCTGGACGATGTCCAGGTTGTCGCAGAGCGCCAGGTCCTGGTAGACGATCTCGATGCCGAGCTCGCCGGCGTCGCGCGGGCCGTTCACCTGGACGGGACGCCCGTCGAAGAGCAGCTCGCCGTTGTCGATGGGGTGGATGCCGCCGATGCACTTGACCAGCGTCGACTTGCCGGCGCCGTTGTCGCCGACGAGGGCGGTCACCTCGCCGGCGTAGGCGGAGAACGTCACGTCGTGCAGGACCTTCACGGGGCCGAAGCTCTTGTCGATCCCGCGCGCTTCGAGCAGGGGGGTCATGGGTCTCCCTCGGGCAGGGGCGCGGCCGGGCGGCGCCGGCCGCGCCCCGGATGAGCTTCGTTACTGGATTCCTGCCTCGGTGCACTTGGCGGCGAAGTCACCCGTGCACAGCTCCTCCTTGGTGACGTAGCCGTCGGCGACCACGTCCTTGACCGTGTCGAACGTGATGGCCACCGGCTCCATCAGCTCGGCCGGCACGTCCTGGCCGGACTCGGGGTCCTTGACGCTGCCGCTCGCCGCCGGCTTCTCGCCCTTGGCCAGCGCGACCGCGAGCTTGGAGGCGGCGTCGGCCTCCTTCTTGACGGCCTTGTAGACGGTCATGCACTGGTCGCCCACGAGGATGTTCTGCAGGCCCTGGACGGTGGCGTCCTGGCCGGTGACCGGCACCTTGCCGTTGAGCTTGTTCTTCTTCAGCACGGTGATGGCGGCGTTGCCGAGGCCGTCGTTGGCGGCGAGCACGCCGGCGATCTTCGGCTGCGTGGTGAGCATCTGCTCGAACAGCGTGCCGGCCTGGGTGTTGTCCCAGTCGGGGACGGACTGCTCGGGGCCCTTGACGTACTCGCCGGAGTCGAACTTGGGCTTGAGCACGCCGTCGTAGCCGGCCTTGAACAGGGTGGCGTTGTTGTCGGTCGGCGAGCCGTTGAGGTAGGCCACGATCGGCTTGTCGGCCTTCTTGTCGGTCAGGCACTTGCTCAGGCCCTCGCCCTGGAGCTGGCCGACCTTGGTGTTGTCGAAGCTGACGTAGTAGGCGGCGCCTCCGCCCAGGGTGAGCCGGTCGTAGTCGATGGTGACCACGCCCTGCGAGCGGGCCTTGTCGATCACCGTCTTGCCGGTTCCGCTGTCCAGGTTGACGATCATCAGCACCGTGGCGCCGTTGGTCATCATCTGGTCGGCGATGGTCTGGAAGGCGGTCTTGTCGTTCTGGGCGTTCTGGATGTCGTACTGCACCCCGGCGGCCTTGAACGCCTCCTCCAGGTACTTGCGGTCCGCCGTCTCCCAGCGGGCCGAGGACTTGCTGTCGGGCAGGATCACACCGATCTTCCCGGTCTTCTGCTGTGGTGATGCCTGTGCCGTGGCGCCGGTCGTGCTCTGACCGCCGTCGCCCCCGCAGGCGGTGAGACCGAGGGCGAGCGCGGCGGCCGCGGCGGTCGTGCTGAGGATCCCCTTGCGCATGTGCAGGGTCCTTTCTTCCGGAGGGGCCCGGATGAATGTTGTTTGCGGCAACGTATTCCGCCGTAGCCTGCTTTGGAAGACCCCCAGAAGGGGGAGTTTGTTGTTCCCGGTAACAATCCAGAAACGCCCCCTCAACACGGGCGGCTCTGCCGGCCACCTGCCGTTCACGCTGCGGCCGCGCGCAAGCGCTTTCCCGCGAGAGGTCAGGTGGCGAGGCTCTGGGCTATCAGTGCCGCCGCCGACGTGGCGGCCACGGCCAGGACCGCGGTCCGGACCTTGCCGCCGTCGAGGTAGCGCCGCAGCGGCCCCGACACCGCAGGCGTTCACCCGTTTCAGCGTCGAGGCGCGGCCGCTGTGGGAGGGTGCGACTGCGCGCGGGCGAGCAGCGCACCGAGGACGGCGGCGAGGAGGGGCAGGCCGGCGACGAAGGCCACGATCAACGGCCAGGGGGTCTCGAACGGCACCCGTACCGGTTCGTCCCACGTGGTGGGCGCCGTCAGGGGCCACAGCAGCAACATCCCGGCGGGACATCCGGCGACCGCGCCAAGGACCGTTCCGCACAGGACGCTCAGGCCCGCGCGGAAGGCGCAGAACCACCGGAAGGCCATGGCCGATCCGTTGCCGGCCCGCCTCAGCACCCGGCTCTGGCGCCCGTTCGCGGCCTCGCCGAAGCCGGCGGCCGGCGCGCACGCGAGGGCGACGAGGAATGCCGCCGCGACGACGAACCACCTTCCGGTCGAAGCCTCGAAGCCCCGCTCGACGTACGTCTCCGCGACCGCGTCGTCCAGCCGGTCGTCGAGGCGCTCCTGCTCCTGCGCCGTGACCCGGCGGAGAGAGGGGTCGACGATCAGCTCGCCCGGTCGGAGCTGGTAGCCGAGGTCCCGGACGATCTTCGAGGGCACGAAGATCGTCTCCATGTGCGGGTCGGCGGCCCTGGCGAGGACCGCCCGGACAGTCCTGGCCGTCGTCGTCTCGTCGTTCTCGTTGATCTCGTAGGAGAGCTCGACCGAGTCGACCTTCACGTCGGCTGACGTGATCACCACGGCCGTGCCTTCCTCGTACGGCGTCGACTGATCGCCCGTGAGGTACCGCAGCAGCTTCTCATCACCGATGGCCTGATTCCGGTAGACGGCCTCCTCCGGTATCTCGACGTTCTCCGCGCTCGCGCGGAAGTACCAGGAGGGGGCCGAAGGGAGCTCGCTCTGGGCGATCGGCACCCCGGGTAACTCCCGCTCGATCGCCGCTCGTACGGTGCCCGCGTCGGCCGCCGAGAAGGGCTGCGCCAACAAGGCGTTCGGCCGCACCGACAAGGTGCCCGGCCGGGCCTGGGGAGAGTACGCGGCCCTGCTCTGCGTCGTTTCGCCGACCGCGATGACCGTCAGCGCGATGCCGACGGCGCTCGCCATCATCGCCAGCGTGATCGCGAGCACTACGCGAACACGACGACGAGCCAGGTCGCGGACCGCGAGGCGCAAGGCCGACGGCAGCCGTTCCGCGTACGCACCGGTGAGCCGCAGCAGCCACGAAGGCAGCGGGCCGAGACCGGCGACGAGCAGACCCGCGCCGACGAGGGCGATCACCAGCATCCCCAGGTATTCGATGATGCCGTAACGCGAATCCGCACGCGCCAGCCACGCGCTGAGCCCCATCAACAAGGCGCCGGCGAACGACACGAACAGACCCACGACGACAAACCCCCGGCCCATGAACCTGGGGCGGTGGGGCGAGGCGGAGAGCAGCGCGGCGGGGATGGCCCCGGCCGAGAGAACGCCCGCGAACAGGAGTATGAACGCAACCAGGAATACGTACCGCAGAAGATCGAAAAGCATGGCGGAATCGTAGTGAGCCGCAACGACCATCGTTCACAGGCTCAGTCGCCACCTGTCGCTCACGTGGACACAGCAAGCAGGCGTTTCCCTCAGTCGGTGGTCAGGTGGCGAGGCTCTGGGCTATCAGTGCCGCCGCCGACGTGGCGGCCACGGCCAGGACCGCGGTCCGGACCTTGCCGCCGTCGAGGTAGCGCCGCAGCGGCCCCGACACCGCGAACCCCAGCGCCATCGGCACGAGCAGCGCGGCGCCCGTCACCAGGGCGCGCGAGGGCAGCCGGTCCACCACGGCGAGCAGGACCAGCGACTGGCCGGCGCTCAGGAAGAAGAACATGGCCAGCGTCGCGCGGATCTGCGGCCCCTTGGCGTGCTGGTAGACCAGCGCGATCGGCGGGCCGCCGATGCCGGTGGCGGTGCCGGTGACGCCCGAGAGGAACCCCGCCCCGGCGATCGTCGCGCCGTTGCGCGGGACGGCGAGCGCGCTCGCCGTCAGGCCGACCGCCACCAGCACCATCACCCCGACGAAAACGCCCAGCGTATGGACGGACACCTGGACCACGATCACCGCGCCGACCACGCTGCCCGGCAGCCTGCCCAGGACGGCGAAGCCGAGGCCACGCCAGTCCACCCTCCGCCACTCGGCGGCCAGGGTCAGCAGCGGCAGCGTCATGTTCGCCACCTGCATCGCCCCGGGCATCACGCCGGGGTCGAGCATGGTGAGCACGGGCGCGGCCACCAGTCCGAGACCGAAGCCCACACTGCCCTGGACGACCGCACCCACGAAAACCGCCAAACCACCGACAAAAAGGATTAACACCGTAGAAGCCATGCGGAGCAGTCAACCATTCTTACCCTCAGTCACCGAATGATATGCGAGAGTAATCATCAACAGATATGGTCGCTCGTAGACGCCGACGTAGCCTCTGGAGTATGCCGATGAAGCCCAAAGCGACGACGATCCGCGTCAGCGTCACCACAAGAGACCGCCTAGCCCGTATCGCCCGTAAGGAGGGCCGGACCATGACTGAGGTGCTCATAGACGCCATCACGGACTACGAACACAAGCATTTCTGGCAGGAGCTCGATGAGCAGATTGAACGGACCCAGCGCGAGGACCCGCAGAGCTGGGCCGAGTATCTCGCCGAACGCGAGCTCGTCCTGGGCCCCCCGCCACGCTCGCGCCGCATCGCGCCGGAGTGGGAGGGCCTGATCACATTCCCCGAGGAGAAGCATGAAACTGGCCCAAGGTGACATCTGGTTCGCACAGTTCGGCGCCCCCGCCGGCCGCGAGCAGGGCTACGACCGGCCCGCAATGATCCTCAGCAACGACCGCCTCAACCGCTCGAAGCTGGGCCTCGTGTTCGCGGTTCCGCTGACGACCCGCGAGCGCGGCTATCTCACCCATGTCCGAGTGGGGTGCGATGGCACAGGTCTGACGAAGACCAGCTGGGCGATGGTGGAGCAGGTCCGCGCCATCTCGCCGGACCGGTTCGACTTCTTCATCGGCAATGCGTCCGAGGAGATCGTGGCCGAAGCGGTCGCGATGCTCAGACGGATGCTGTGAACGAACGCCACCCGGCGAATTCGAGCTTCGCCGGGTGGCGGTCTCCCATCTTTCCAGAGGCGGGGCCGACCCGAGGGACCGGCACGCCTTCGACAGGTTTCACTCGGCCGGACCCGGGACGCCGGAGGAGCCGCGGGAGGCCAGCCGCCGTTCCAGCCCGTCGAGGATGAGCGCGAGCCCGCCCTCGAAGGCCCGGTCGCCCTGGGGGTCGCCGATCCGCTCCAGGGCCGCCATCAGCCGCGGGTACGCCCGCGCGAGCTCCTCCTCGTCGGGCGGTCCCTCGGCGTCGTCCCGTGCCCGGTCGGCCTGCTCCTCCAGTACGAAGCCGGCGACGTACCCGCTGACCGAGGACAGCCCCAGCATGGCGTCCTCCGCCGTGAACCCGGCCGACTCCAGCGCCGCCACCGCCCGCTCGACCAGCGCGAACAGCTCGGGCGACGGCCGGGTCCCCGCGGCCAGCCGGGCACCGTCGCGGCGGGAGTTCAGCATCGCGCGGTCGCCCCGGGCGCGGTCGGCGACCCACTCCCGCCACCGCGCCGGGTCGGTGAACACGGGCCGCGCGGGCTGCTCACTCACCATCTGCGCCGCCATGGCGTCCAGCAGTTCCTGCTTGCTCCGGAAGTGCCAGTAGAGGGCGGGGGCCTGCACGCCCAGCTCGCCGGCCAGCCGCCGCAGGGTGAGCTTGTCGAGCCCGCCCTCGTCGAGCAGCCGCAGCGCGGTCGCGACGATGGTGTTCTTCTCCAGTGCCACGGTTGACAGCTTAACGCCGTTCAAGCATCCTTAACGATGTTAGATTTAACGCCGTTAAGGAGGCTCGGATGATCCGGGTGGAGGGCTTGCGCAAGCGGTACGGGGACCAGGAGGCGCTCAAGGGCATCGACCTGCACGTCGAACGGGGCACGGTGTGCGGCCTGCTCGGGCCGAACGGCGCGGGCAAGACCACGGTCGTGCGCATCCTCACCACGCTGCTGCGTCCCGGCGGCGGCCGCGCCGAGGTGGACGGGCTCGACGTGGTGCGTGACGCGGCGCGCCTGCGCTTCCGCATCGGCCTGGCCGGCCAGCACGCCGCCGTGGACGAGCTGCTCACCGGCCGGCGCAACCTGGAGATGTTCGCGCGGCTCTACCACCTGTCCCGGGCGCAGGCGCGGCGCAGGGCCGACGAGCTGCTGGAACGGTTCGGACTGGCGGAGGCGGCGCGGCGGCCGGTCAAGGAGTACTCCGGGGGCATGCGGCGGCGGCTCGACCTGGCCGCGAGCCTGATCGTGTCACCGCCGGTGCTGTTCATGGACGAGCCCACCACCGGGCTCGACCCGCGCAGCCGGATGCAGCTGTGGGAGCTGCTGCGCGACCTGGTCAAGGAGGGCACCACGCTCCTGCTGACCACCCAGTACCTGGACGAGGCCGACCAGCTGGCGGACCAGGTCGTGGTGCTCAGGGAGGGCGCCGTGGCCGCCGCGGGCTCGCCCGAAGAGCTGAAGCGGACGATCGGCGGCGACCGGGTGCAGATCGTCTTCCGGCGACCCGGAGACGTCGACACGGGGCTGCGGCTGCTGCGGAGCACCGGGACACCGGAGGTCGAGAGCGCCGAGGGTCGGCGGGTGACCGTTCCCGCGGCCGACGGCGCGCAGTCGCTCATCCGCATCGCCGGCGCGCTGGACGCGGCCGGCATCCCCGTGGAGGACCTGACGCTGCGGCGGCCCACCCTCGACGAGGTCTTCCTCCGCCTGACGGCCTGAAAGGAGCCCATCGATGTACGAGACCCTGCGCTGGTCCCTGCTCGACTCCCTCACCATCGCGGGCCGCACCTACTCGCGGCTGAAGGCCCAGCCTGGCGAGATCGTCGCGTTCCTGGTGTTCCCCGTGATCATGACGGTGCTGTTCGGTTACGTCTTCGGCAGCGCGATCGTCCTGCCCGGCGGGGGCGACTATCGGAGCTTCCTCATGCCCGGCATCTTCATGCAGGTCATGGCCATGACCGCGACCTCGGCCGCCACCACCGTGGGCGAGGACATGGCGCGCGGGATCATCGACAGGTTCCGTGCCCAGCCCATCGCCCGCAGCGCCGTGCTCGTCGGGCGCAGCGTGGCCGACCTGTCGATGCACCTGCTGTCGCTGGCCGCCATGGTGCTGGCCGGAGTGGTGATCGCCGGGTGGCGGGCGCACGGGAGCCTCGGCGACACGGTGGCGGCGTTCGGGCTGCTGGCGTTGTTCGGGTTCGCGATGATCTGGGTGGGCACGTACATCGGCTTGTGGATCAAGAGCGGCGCGCAGGCGGACGCGGCCACGTTCGGCTGGCTGTTCCCGATGACGTTCCTGGCCAACACGTTCGTCCCCACCGAGGGGCTGCCGGTCTGGCTCAAGCCCGTCGCCGACTGGAACCCCATGAGCGCCGTCGTCGCCGCCACCCGCGGCCTCTTCGGCAACCCCACCTCGGTCTCCCCGGCCTGGCCGCTCCAGCATCCGGTGACCGCGAGCCTGGTCTGGTCGGTGGGGATCCTCGTGGTGTTCCTGCCGCTGGCCGTGCACCGCTACCGCACCATGGACCGCTGACATGCGAGGACGCCGCCCCCGGATCGCGGGGGCGGCGTCCTCGACGCGCGTTACTTGGCGAGCAGCGAGCGCAGCACGTACTGCATGATGCCGCCGTGCCGGTAGTAGTCGGCCTCGCCCGGCGTGTCGATGCGGACCACCGCGTCGAACTCGACGTCCCCGGCCTTCACGTGCACGGTCCGCGGGATGCCGCCCTTGTTGAGCTCCTCCACACCGGTGATGTCGAACGTCTCCTCGCCCGTCAGCCCCAGCGACTCGGCCGTGGCGCCCTCGGGGAACTGCAGCGGGAGCACCCCCATGCCGATGAGGTTGGAGCGGTGGATGCGCTCGTACGACTCGGCGATGACGGCGCGGACGCCGAGCAGCGCCGTGCCCTTGGCCGCCCAGTCGCGCGAGGAGCCCGAGCCGTACTCCTTGCCGGCCAGCACCACGAGCGGCGTGCCGGCGGCGGCGTAGTTGACGGAGGCGTCGTAGATGAACGACACCGGGGCGTCGGCCTGGGTGAAGTCGCGGGTGTAGCCGCCCTCGGTGCCCGGCGCGATCTGGTTGCGCAGGCGGATGTTGGCGAACGTGCCGCGGATCATCACCTCGTGGTTGCCGCGCCGCGAGCCGTACGAGTTGAAGTCCTTGACCTCGACCCCGTTGGCCTGGAGGTACTGCGCGGCCGGGGTGCCGGCCTTGATGGAGCCGGCCGGCGAGATGTGGTCGGTGGTGACCGAGTCGCCCACCTTGACCAGCACCCGGGCGCCGGCGATGTCGGTGACGGGCTCGGGCTTCTCCGGCATGCCGTCGAAGTACGGGGCCTTGCGGACGTACGTGGACGACGGGTCCCACTCGAACGTGTCGCCGGTGGGGATCGGCAGCGACCGCCAGTGGTCGTCGCCCTTGAACACGTCGGCGTAGTCGCGCTCGAACATGTCGCGGCCGATCGAGGAGGTGACGACGGCCGAGATCTCCTCCGGCGACGGCCAGATGTCGCGCAGGAACACCGGCTGCCCGTCGGCGCCCGTGCCGAGCGGCTCGTTGTCGAGGTCGATGTCCATGGTCCCGGCCAGCGCGTACGCCACGACGAGCGGCGGCGAGGCCAGGTAGTTCATCTTGACGTCGGGGTTGATGCGGCCCTCGAAGTTGCGGTTGCCGGACAGCACGGCGGTGACCGCGAGGTCGTTGGCCTGGACCGCCTCGGAGATCTCCTCGGGCAGCGGGCCCGAGTTGCCGATGCAGGTGGTGCAGCCGTAGCCGACGAGGTTGAAGCCGATCTTGTCGAGGTACGGCTGGAGGCCCGAGCGCTCGAAGTAGCCGGTGACGACCTGCGAGCCGGGCGCCAGCGAGGTCTTGACCCACGGCTTGCGGGTCAGGCCCTTCTCCACCGCGTTGCGGGCCAGCAGGGCGGCGCCGAGCATGACGTACGGGTTGGAGGTGTTGGTGCACGAGGTGATCGCGGCGATGGCGACGATGCCGTGGTCGATCTCGAACGAGGTGCCGTCGGCCAGGGTCACCGGCACCTTCTTGTGCGGGCGGGAGCCGTTGAGCGCGGCGGCGTGCGGCTGGTCGCCGTCGCTGTCGTGGCTGATCGCGGGCGAGTCCGAGGCCGGGAACGACTCGTCGGACGCCTCGTCCGCGGGGCCGAGGACGCTCGGCGCGTAGTCCTTGACGGCCGCGCGCCAGGCGCTCTTCGCCTCGGAGAGCGCGATGCGGTCCTGCGGGCGCTTCGGGCCGGCGATCGACGGGACGACCGTGCCGAGGTCGAGCTCCAGGTACTCGGAGAAGACCGGCTCGTCGGCGGACGGGTCCAGCCACAGGCCCTGGGCCTTGGCGTACGCCTCGACGAGGGCGATCTGCTCCTCGGAGCGGCCGGTGAGGCGCAGGTAGTCGACGGTCTGGCCGTCGATCGGGAAGATCGCGCAGGTGGAGCCGAACTCGGGGCTCATGTTGCCGATCGTGGCCCGGTCGGCCAGCGGCACGGACGAGACGCCCTCGCCGTAGAACTCGACGAACTTGCCGACCACGCCGTGCTTGCGCAGCTTCTCGGTGATGGTCAGCACCAGGTCGGTGGCGGTGGCGCCGGCCGGCAGCTTGCCGCTCAGCTTGAAGCCGACCACACGCGGGATCAGCATGGAGATCGGCTGGCCGAGCATCGCGGCCTCGGCCTCGATGCCGCCGACGCCCCAGCCGAGGACGCCGATCCCGTTCTCCATCGTGGTGTGGGAGTCGGTGCCGACGCAGGTGTCGGGGTACGCCTTGCCGTCGCGGACCATGACCACGCGGGCCAGGTGCTCGATGTTGACCTGGTGCACGATGCCGGTGCCGGGCGGGACGACCTTGAACTCGTCGAAGGCGGTCTGGCCCCAGCGCAGGAACTGGTAGCGCTCGCGGTTGCGCTCGTACTCCCGCTCGACGTTGCGCCGGAAGGCGTCGGGGTGGCCGAAGTAGTCGACGATGACCGAGTGGTCGATGACCATCTCGGCGGGGGCCAGCGGGTTGATGCGGGCCGCGTCGCCGCCGAGGTCGCGCACGGCCTCGCGCATGGTGGCCAGGTCGACGACGCACGGAACGCCGGTGAAGTCCTGCATGATGACGCGGCCGGGGGTGAACTGGATCTCGACGCTGGGGGCCGCGCTCGGGTCCCACTCGCCGAGCGCCCGGATGTGGTCGGCGGTGATGTTGGCGCCGTCCTCGGTGCGGAGCAGGTTCTCCAGCAGGATCTTCAGGCTGTACGGGAGGCGGGCAGCGCCCTCGACGGCGTCCAGCCGGAAAATCTCATACGACGCGTCGCCGACGCGTAGCGTGTCACGGCTGCCGAAGCTGTTCGCGGACACGGTGATTCGCCTCCTCCATAGACCAGTGCGTGATCGTGGGGACGCTCGCGGCTGCCTGCCCGCGGCATTCCGCGCGCTATGCCGGATTCGCTCCCAGTTGAATCCTGCCGCACCCCGGGACTGATCAGCACGTTAGGTGACCCTAACCGGCGGTTGCAGCGGTGTCTCGACGTCAAGATATCGCGAAAAGTATCTCGACATCAAGTTAAACGGCGAGAGTGGAGGCCCAGGAGAGGAGTTCGGCCTGATCACACGGGGACTCCGGGCGGGCCGCACAGGGACTCCGGCCGGGCCGCGAGGGGACTCGGGGCGGGCTACACGGGGGCGAGGCGCAGGAACAGCAGGGCGATGATGGCGATCGACAGCACGGGCGCGAGGATCTTCTGCTCGAACTTCTTGCCGGTCTTGATGCCGATCTTCCACGGCAGCACGAACTTCACCGACATCGGCCAGAGCACCGGGCAGCCGCGCTCGGTCATGCAGTCGCCCACCACGTGGATCAGGCAGCCGAGGGCCACGGCCATGCCGAGCCACGCGTACCCGACGCCCTGGGAGAGGAAGACGGCGTACAGGCCGGCGGTGAGACCGATGTTGACCAGCGCCGAGCCGAGCTTATTACCGGGGATGCCGATGCCGATGGCACGTAAGGCGAGCCCGACGAGCAGCACCACCATGATGTCGCGCCCGATCGGGTAGGCGCCGGCCAGCCAGTGCGCCCCGAACCCCAGCGCGACCGCGAACACCAGCGAGTGCGTGGCGCCCCGGTGCCCGCCGCTCGCCCAGCAGACCGCCTTGCTCAGCAGCCACGTCACGGGGCCGAACGTCTGCGCGATCGTCGCGCTGGGATGGTCGAGGTCGGGCAGCATCGCGGCGCCCGCGCAGACGAGCGCGCCGGCGATGAGCTCCGCCGGGGTCAGCGCGTTGGCCATGATCCCCGTCTCGATGAACCGGGACGACTCCGTCACCATCGGCAGCGCCGCGAGCCCCGGCGCCAGCCCCAGCCATGCGATGGCCCCCGTCATCGCGTGCGTGTGCCCCATCATGATCCGGACTGTACGGCAAAGCGACGACAGGTGAGCGTGCCGTACGGGAACGGTCCCGTACCCGCACGACATGCGTCCACGAACTCGTCCGGAAACGCAGACGAGGTCGTCTCCACGGCGACAGCACCCCCCAGCCCTGCCGACGCGGAACGACCTCGTCTGCACTGAACAACGACCTCGTTCCGGATCCTGTTCCCGAATTCCGCGACTTTTTCGTGATGTGTCTCACTCCGCCGGGAGCGTTGCAGACGACATACTTCCGATATATCGTTGAAGCATCGCGAACAGTCGCGAGGTATCTCAGAGGAGGAAATATCATGACCACAGCACATGCAGCCGGTGGGCAGTGGCCCGACGCGCGTGAGTTCAAGCGGGCCGCCCGCGAGGCCGTCAGAGCGCTCAGGGCCACGGCAGGAGCCTGGGAGGAGGCGGGACACCGCCGCCACCACGATCACCACCACCCGCACGAGGAGAGGTCGCGCGCCCGGCGTCCGTTCCCGCCCGAGTTCGGCCGGGGCCCCTGGGGTCCGGGCGGCCCGTTCGGGCCTGGCGGGCCGTTCGGTCCCGGTGGGCCGTTCGGCGGCCACCGCGGCTGGGGCGGCCGGGGCCGCAAGGCCAAGCGGGGCGACGTGCGCGCCGCGATCCTGGCCCTGCTCTCCGAGGAGCCGCGCAACGGCTACCAGATCATCCAGGAGATCGCCGAGCGCAGCGAGGGCGGCTGGAAGCCCAGCCCCGGCGCCGTCTACCCGGCGCTGCAGCAGCTCACCGACGAGGGCCTGGTCGTCGCCGAGGAGAACGAGGGCCGCAAGACCTTCCGCCTCACCGACGAGGGCCGCGCGTACATCGACGCCCACGGCGACGAGGTCCGCACCCCGTGGGACGAGATGCGCCCCGACATCGACGACAACGCAGCCGATCTGTGGGACATCGCCCGGCAGTCCGCTTTCGCGATGGTTCAGGTTCTCCAGACCGGAACCGACGCACAGATCCGCGAAGCGCGTAAGACTCTGGTAGAGACCCGGCGCAAGCTCTACCAGATCCTGGCCGACGGCGACCCGGGCGAGGAGTGACCGCATGACCGGCTTCGCAACGGACAGCCGGCTCGGAGAGAGGGAGGCCCCTCCCATGGACCCCAAGGATCTCCGCATCGGCGACGCCGAACGCGAGCAGACGATGGCCGCCCTGCGCGAGCACTTCGCGCAGGGCCGCCTGGACCACGAGGAGCTCGACGAGCGCCTCGACCGGGCGCTGGCCGCGCGCACCGCCGGCGACCTGGCGCAGGTCACGGCCGACCTGCCCGGCTCCCCCGCCGTCCACCCCGGCCCGCCCGCGACGCCGATCCCGGGCATGGACGACTGGAAGGCGGCGATGCACGCGCACCGGCAGCAGATGGAGCAGGGGCGCCACGCCCACCGCGACATGCGCCGCGCCTACCGTGACATGCGCCACCAGGGCCGCCGTCACGGCCCGAAACCGTTCCTGCCGGTGCTGGCGGTGTTCCTCGTCCTGGGCATGATCTTCGGCGGGTGGGGCGTGTTCAAGGTCCTGTTCGTGGTGTGGATCGTCGGCATGGTCTTCTCCCTGATCCACCGCCGCAACAACCGCCAGTGACCGGTGGTCCTGGAGTCAGCCGAGGGCGCGGTCCAGGTTGAAGGCGGCGCTGATCAGGGCCAGGTGGGTGAAGGCCTGGGGGAAGTTGCCCTGCTGCTCGCCGTTCTGGCCGATCTCCTCGGCGTACAGGCCCACGTGGTTGGCGTAGGTGAGCATCTTCTCGAAGGCCAGCCGGGCCTCCTCCACGCGGCCCGCCCGTACGAGCGCCTCGACGTACCAGAACGAGCAGATCGAGAACGTGCCCTCCTCCCCCCGCAGCCCGTCGGGGCTGGCCTCCGGGTCGTAGCGGTACACGAGGGAGTCCGACACCAGGTCGGCGGTGAGCGCGTCGAGGGTGGACAGCCACTTCGGGTCCGTCGGCGAGATGAACTTGACCATCGGCATCATCAGGACGGCGGCGTCGAGGACGTCGTCGTCCTCGTGCTGCACGAACGCGCCCCGCGCGGGCGACCAGCCGCGCCGCATGAGCTCCCGGTAGATCATGTCGCGGGTGTCGCGCCAGCGCGGGATGTCGGCGGGCAGGCCGCGGCGGCGGGCCATCCGCATGGCCCGCTCGATCGCCACCCAGCACATCAGCCGTGAGTACAGGAAGTTCTTGCGCCCGCCGCGGGTCTCCCAGACGCCCTCGTCCGGCTGGTTCCAGTGGGCGCAGACCCAGTCCACCAGGGCGCAGACGTCGTCCCAGTGGTCGCTGGAGATCGGCTGCCCCCACTTGTCGTAGAGGTAGATCGAGTCGATGAGCGCGCCGTAGATGTCGAGCTGGAGCTGGTCGGCGGCGGCGTTGCCGACGCGGACGGGGGCCGAGCCCTGGTGTCCCTCCAGGTGGGTCAGCTCGCGTTCGGGCAGCTCGGTGCGGCCGTCGATGCCGTACATGATCTGGAGGGGCCCGGACGGGCCGTCCTCGCGACGGCAGACGCGGTGGGTGAGGAAGCTCATGAACGCCTCGGCCTCGCCGGTGAAGCCCAGCCGCAGCAGCGCGTAGACGGCGAAGGCGGCGTCGCGTACCCACAGGTAGCGGTAGTCCCAGTTGCGCTCGCCGCCGAGCTGCTCGGGCAGGCTGGTCGTGGGCGCGGCGACGATCGCCCCCGTGGGCGCGTACGTGAGGAGCTTGAGAGTGAGCGCCGAGCGGTGCACCATCTCCCGCCAGCGGCCGCGGTAGCGCGAGGCGGACAGCCAGCGCCGCCAGAACCGTACCGTGGCGTTGAACTCGTGCTCCGCCTCCTCGTGCGGGCAGCCGCGCGGCGACACGTCGGCGCGGACCCGGTCCAGCGCGAACACCGCGGACTCGCCCTCCTGCAGCGTGAAGTCGGCATGCGCGTCGCGTTCGTCGCACTCGACGGGGACCGTGGCGGTCAGCGCGAGCGACAGGGCGGCGGAGGAGAAGACGACGAGGCCGTCGCGCCGGGTCAGTTCGTGCGGCTCGGCGCCGTAGCCGAACCGGGGCGCCACCCGCGCCCGGAAGGGGATCTGCCCGCGCACGCAGAGGACGCGGCGGATCAGACGGTGCCGGTCGGCTTCCGTCTCGCCGCCGGTCACCGGCATAAAGTCCTGGATCTCGCCCACCCCGTCCCCGGTGAAGAAGCGGGTGATCAGCACGTTCGTGTCGGGGAAGTAGAACTGCTTGGTCCGCGCGGGGACGGTGGCGCACAGCTCGAACGCGCCGCCCCGGTCCGCGTCCAGGATGGAGGCGAAGACGCTGGGCGAGTCGAAGGACGGGCAGCAGTACCAGTCGATGGTGCCGTCGGTGCCGACCAGGGCGACGGTCCGCAGGTCGCCGATCAGGCCGTGCTCGGCGATGGGCAGGTAGCGGGAGGCCCTGGACGGGCCCTGGTGCTCGAATGTCACGGCCATCGCGGCGACCTCCCCGGACGTCGGCTGTCCCCTGTCCATGGTGCTACGCCGCCCGTCACGGGCCGTCACCGGCCGCCGGGTTCGTCCGAACAACCCCCGCGGCACTGCGGCAGGCGGCCTTCCGCGCATAAAGCCTTCCGCGCATAAAAGGGGATGAACCTCGCCAGGTTCGGTGCCAGGCTGGGCTCGTGAGCGACACGCAGACCGTGGTCCTGGTCGAGGGCGACAGCGACAAGTCGGCCATCGAAGCGCTGGCCGAGCGCCATGGCCGGAACCTGGCGGCCGAAGGCATCTCCCTTGTCGCGATGGGCGGTGCCACGAACATCGGGACGTATGTCGGCAGGTTCGGCCCTCACGGTCGCGATCTCCGGCTGGCCGGTCTGTGCGACGTCGGGGAGGAAGGCGACTACCGGAGGGCTCTCGAGCGCGCCGGCCTCGGCTCCGATCTCAGCCAGCGCGATCTGGAGGCGCTCGGATTCTTCGTGTGCGTCGCCGACCTGGAAGACGAGCTGATCCGCGCGCTCGGCACCGACACGGTCGAGCGCGTCGTCGATGCCGAGGGCGACCTCAGCTCATTTCGCACACTCCAGATGCAACCCGCATGGCGTGGGAGAACCACTCACGACCAGCTTCGCCGGTTCATGGGATCAGGCAGTGGCCGCAAGATCCGCTACGCCGGCCCGCTCGTCGCGGCACTCGATCCCGATCGCGTGCCGCGACCGCTGGAGATGTTGCTCGCCCACCTGTGAGGCAGCCGCTCACCGGGTGCTGCCCGACCTGGCCGGCCTGGTGACAGGGTCATTTGGGACAGGCCGACTGATCGGAAGTGGACAGTCGGAACCACGACCGGCTAACGTGATCTTGCTCTTGCTGACCCCCCTGTGAAAGAAGAAAAGTCTTGCGGAAACCGGCATCTGTCGCGCTGCTCGCATCCCTTGTCCTGGGCTTTCTCCCGGGTGCGTCCCCCGCCCAGGCCGACACCGAGGCAGCCACAAAGTACTTCTGCCTCTACGAGCACGACGACTACAAGGGCGGGAAGTGGTGCATCACGGAAGGCGCCTACAAGCAGCAGAAGAAGGACAACAATCTGTCCAACAACTACTGGCAGGGCACGTCACGCCCGGTCAACAACGGCGCCAGCTCGATGAAGAACGACACCCTCTGTGCGGTATGGCTCTACGACGCCTACTCGTACGGCGAAGGCGACACCTACTACGCGCAGGGCAGGTCCGTGGACTCCGACCTGACGAACAACGGGTTCGACAACGAGGCATCCTCGCTGCACATGGACTGCTCCTAGGCCGGTAGGCGACGATGGGCGACCTGGACTCTCATGTCCAGGTCGTATTTCGCTTTGACGGCCTGTTCCTGTCGTCGGCCGGCCGACCCTGGCAATCCTGAAGCAGCAGGATATTCGGCTTCCATTTCCTGGATCTTTCCCAGGAGGTTGCCCCGGCACCCATCCGGATGAGCGCCGTGGAGAGTGTTCCACAACCGCACGGTGATGCGCATCCAGCCATTTCTCTCGGCCATGAATGCGCTCGCTCTTTCCCGCAGGCGATCCCCGCGTGGCTCGTTCGTTGTGCCGGCCCCGTCGGCCTGGGCCGGCGCCAGCCCGGAGTGGTGATCGAAGGCGGCCAGAAGATGCACGGTGCCGTGCTCGGCCAGGCGACCGCCGCGTAGCGCCTTGCCATCCACCGCGACGGGCCTGGAGCCGCAGGTCACCTCGCACCACGGTCGTCAACGCCATCTTGCCGAAGCCTGCTTTATCGGCTGAACCGTTATTCGTAATCTTTCGTGCCCGATCTGCCCTGTGGAATTCAGAACTCCAGACTGAATTCGTCAACACTGCGGCCACGCGGCGTCCCCATCAGCTATATATCAGCTGCCGTTGCACCGCCAACGAAGGGTACGTCCATGGCCAGAACGCGCCAGAAGAGGCGTGCCCCCTCCGCCCCCCGTACCGAGGAGGCCGGAGGATGGAAAGCCATGCGGACGTGGCTGGCGGGAATTGTCAGCGCCGTGATCGTCGCGGCCGTCGGGGTCGTGTTCGCCGCCTGGTTCAACGCGCGCGGCTCCGACACCGTCGAGAGCATCAGCGGCGAGCCCCCGATCAAGGTCGGCCACGTGGCCGTCGACTACGCCGCGCAGGACATCACCCTCAGGGAAGCGGTGACCGACCCCGCGGAGCGGGCGATCCTGCAGGGCAGCGCGTCCGGCTCGCGACGCGACACGGTCATGGCGCGCCACGACCGTGCCCCGCTCGAGACCGCCGACCTCACCGTCGCCCTCGTCGGCAACCGCAGCAGCGTGCGCATCGTCGACATCCAGCCGCGTGTCCTCGACCGCAAGCCCGTCTCGGACGGCGCGCTGTTCGTCTACACCTCCGGCGGAGAGGTCGCCACCATCGAACTCTCCGCCGACCTCGACGAACCCGCACCCCGCTTCACCAGTCCCAAAACCCCGGACATCTCGTACTTCAGAAAGAAGCAGATTGACCTCAAACAGGACGAACAAGTCACGCTGTCCATGACGGTCACGGGCACGGCCGCCTACTACGCCTTCGACCTCGTGATCACCGTGCTCGCGGGGGACCGGACCGAGCAGGTGACGATCCAGGGGCCGGACAGGACCCCGTTCCGGGTCACCGGTGCCTCCGGCGCCTACCACGCCTACTACACGATCTCTCCGCTCGGCGGCTGGCAGCCGATCTCCCGGAGCGGCGCGTGCGCGATCGAACGGAAGCTCGCCAAGGCCGGGAAGTGCTGACCGCGCGCAGGCGCCGGTCAGCCGCGATCCTGCTCGTGGTCATCCTGGCGACCTGCTCGGCCGCGGCCCTGGACAACGTCACGAGGCTTCCCCGCGTACCCGTCGAGTGGCGTGCGTCGTGGTCGGTGCCCGCGGACGCCGAGAACGGCGTCATGTTCCTGAAGGCGCCGGGCCACGCCGTGTCCGCCCGGGCGGTCACCGTGGCGACGCGGCAGGGCACCGTAAGGATCCACGACCCGCGCACGGGCGCGCTCCGGCGCACCGTACCCGCCGATCCGGCCCAGCCCGCGCCCGTCACCGGCGTCTGGATCGCGGGCGACACGCTCGTCGTCGCCAGAGGAGAACCGGACGGCGCCGAGCAGACCCTGTACGGCCACGACCTGGCCACGGGCGCGCAGCTGTGGCGGCGCACGGTCGTCACCGCCCTCCGCCAGCCGCGGCTGAGCGACACCGGCTCGTACTACGGCCCGCGGATCATGGCGACCGAGCACGGCATCGTGGTGTTCGAGCAGGCAGACGAACCCCTCGACATCCAGGCCCTCGATGCACGGACCGGAATGACCACGGCCAGAGTGACCTACCCGCGAAGCTGCCGGCTGACCGGCGCAGCGACGGCCCGATCGGTGCGGCTGCTCAGCTACTGCCAGGGGAACGAGCTGCGGCTGGCCTCGATGGATCCGCGCACCCTGCGGCAGGGATGGACGCGCGTGCTGCCGTCGTCGTTCTCCCCGAAGAACGGGGCCCCGTCCATCAGGCTCACGGCCAACGCCGAAGGGTACGTGCAGGCCAGGGCGGGCGAGGACGACTTCTTCCTCGACCCCGACGGCCGCCTGTTGTCCACCGGCTCGCAAGCCGTCAAGGTCACTGATCCGGACCGCTGGAACCCGCCCCTGTACGCCGGCTCCTCCACCGTGGCGAACGACCAGGGCCGTGCCCTGCGGAACACCACCTGGCCGCTGCCCGCCTACCTGATCTCCATGGACCCCGGCACCGGGCGGCTCGGCGGGCTGCCGATCGACCTGCCCGCCCACCTGGTCTCCCTTGCCGGGGAAATCCGGGACATGGCCTTCGTGTTCAGCGACGTCCCCGGGGACGGGCGGCTCACCGCGTACAGGCTGATCTACGGGACCGCCCGCCCGAAGACCGCCTGGCCGGACGCCTGCGCCCTGCTGACCGGCCGCGACCTGGCGGCCTTCGCGGATGGCTACCGCCCGGCCCCGGCAGCGGACGGCGCGGCGAAATGCGACTGGATACCGCCGGCCGACGACGGCGCCGTCGTCTCGCTGTCCGTGGAGTGGGTGTCGTCGTCGGACGCGAGCGCGCGCAAGCTGTACACCGCCGAGGCGGCCGCCGTCGAGGAGACCGGCGACATCGATCCCACCACCGAGGCCCCAGGCTTCCTGACTCACACCGTGGCCGAGACGAACGGCTTCTACGGCGCGACGATCATCAACGTGGGACCCGTCATCGTCAAGCTGACCTCGTCCTCACGGCAGGCGGTGCGGCTCCTCTCCCCGGTGCTGCGCGACCATCTGCTCGCCCGGTACAAGCCGGGCGTTCGCGCCCCCGCCCCCGTGCGCGAACGCGGATGGAGTTTCCCGACCGACGCGGCCGTGCGTACCGAGCCGGTGGTGACCGGCGGCGTCGTCTACGCCACCAGCGGCGACGGCACGGTGTCCGCGCTGGACGCCGCCACCGGCGCGGTGCGGTGGCGCTACCGGACGGGCGGTTCCGTGGAGGACGGCCACGTGGTGGCGCACGGCACCGTGTACGCGGCCAGTAGAACGGGCAGGCTGGTGGCGTTGGACACGGGCACCGGCCGCCCGAGATGGATCCGCAGGATCACCGTGTTCGGTCACCTCGTGGTCGCGGCGGGCCGCCTCTACCTCTGGACCAGGCACCCCGCCTGGTCCTCGAAGGCCGAACTCGTCGCGCTCGACGCCGCCTCCGGCAAGCAGCTGTGGAGCTTCCAGGCGGGCGACGTGCTGACCCCTGAGCCCGTGCTGGCCGGCGACGTCGTCCTCACCGGCAGCGACCACGGCGTGATGTACGCCCTCTCCCCCGCCACCGGAACCGAGCAACGGCGCTACCGACTCGGCGGGGAACGCGACCGCGTCCTCCTGCTACGGGCCGGCATGACCGTCTACGCCACCAGCAGCAACGGCGACGTCAACGCCGTGGACGCCGTCTCGGGCGAGGTCCGATGGAGGTCTCGGATCGCCGGCACCATCTCCGTCCGTCCGGTGGTGGCCGGCAGGACCGTGTACGTGGGCGACGACGAGGGCACCACGCACGCGCTGGACGCCGCGACCGGCGCGCCCCTGTGGGATTTCCAGGCCAAGGGCGACCAGCCCATGTTCGCATGGAGCGCCGCGGTGGTGGACGGACTCCTGTACACCGTCGGCCGCGACCGTACGCTGTATGCGCTCGACACCGCCACGGGCAGGATGCGCCGGCGCCTCCCGCTGCCCGGCGGCCGCGACACCGGCCCCGTGGCAGCAGACGGAACCGTCTACGTCTCCGACCGCGAGGGAACGCTGTACGCCCTCGACCCCGCCACCGGCACGGTGCGATCGAGGTTCCGGACCGGCGGCAAGGCCCAAACGGGCCCTGTCGTGGCAGACGGCTTCGTGTACATCGGCAGCTCCAACGGAAACATCTACGCCCGGCGCACAGCAGGCCCGTAGTGCTGTGACGGGCAACGATGGTCGTGCCCTCGGAGCGGCGCAAAAGGCTCGACGAGGTGGGCGCCGGGGCTTGATCTCACCTGCATCAGATCGCTTGCGGTTCTCGGCTATTTCTCAGTTTCATACAGCGCGGCGTGGACGGCGCCACTCGTCCCTTTCGCGCGCGCCCCAAACCCAACACACGCGAGCACCGTCGCCCGTGGGATCCGTACTGCAGGATTAAGGTTCTGAAACAGACAGAGCCCGCTCATGGGCGAGTCCTACGGGTGTCGCGCCGTGAGTTCGAGTGTGTCCCCAGAGCGATCTACGACGGTTACCTCAACAACCTTGCCGCCAAGCTTTTTGCTCACGCCGGCGACACAGGCCCCACACTGGTCGTTCGGCATGTCGATCACGTCCCAGCCATTGTCACGGAACGTTTGCAGCAACTTGTAGCCGGACACGGAACGATCCGCCTCGAAGGAGATCCAACCCTCCTTTGCTCCCGAATCGCAACTGTTGTTCGTCTGCGAGGTGTTGGCCACTTCGACTGGAAGGAGCGGGGCGACAGCGGCTCGCAATTCCTCTGTCTCCTTGGATGCTTGCGCGATGCACACCGTCTCCGGGTCTGAGGATCCTGCGGCACAGGCCGACACGGCAAGGCATACGGCCAGCGTCATCGCAGTAAATCGATCGAACGTAAGACGCCGATACCACACAATATTCCCTTCCCTCGTCGGCCCTCTCACCAGAGTACCCCCTTACGCCAGTAGTTCTGACCAATTCGGAAAAGATCAGCAAAAAGACTAGCCTCACCATACGTCCGCCTATATTGGCGTAGCGAGCTATCGTTGGTTACACCATAGGTGCGTGCCACTCCATTGTTGTGATAATCCCTCTCGGAGTCACAGCGGCCCCTATAGGGGGCGCATGGTCCAGGATGCGACTTCTCATGTACTTCTGCGAATTCTGCGGCCATAAGTTTGCCAACAGTTATCGTCAGAACAACTTGCCAGATAAAGTGTCGAATGGCGTTACGTTCAGCAGTCTCCCTTTTTATGCGCTTATGCACGTAGCTCCACACTCGCTGTGTTATATCTCTCACCAAGAGGCAGTCCTCTTGGTTGCGGATGCACCACGCCTTTTCCCCAGGTGATGGATCCAGCCCATCCTTCCCCTCAGAAGGAGAGGGTCCTTTTCTGCTGCTCGGGCCAAGACTTCCCTGTGCCGCATTATTTCTACCGCCCTTGACTGGATATGCGGCTCGGGCGACATCCCAAAGAATCTGCAGCGCCTTGTCGGACAGCTCTGGGCTCCACGCATGGGAATACGAAAGTTGCGCTTCCCTGCTCGCTTCCCAATAACCCTTGGGAGCGGTGCGACCTGCCGCTGGTCCCTCCGCGATGACACCAACTCTCTTCGCTTCCTTCTCATTCCAGGCAGGATTCCATTCGACACTGCGGACCCAGCGAGGATCGACGATTATTTCTCCGGCGCCGAAACAAACGGTGCAGTCGCCGATTTCGTAGTCGTCGCGGACGGGCCCGTAGGGGGTGCCCCAGACTCCTCCGACAGCCGATTCGGAGTAGGTGGGGATAATCCCGACTCCACCGACGCCGTCGGTGATGACGGTGGCGTGACCGGTGGGGTCGATGCCGGTGAGGGGGGAGGCGTTGGCGTAGGTGTAGCGGTTGGCTTGGACGGAGGGGTTGGAGGTGAGGGTGGCGGTGTCGCGGCTAGTGAAGGATCCTGTCCCCGGCTGGTACCAGCGGGCGTGCATGTTGACCTTGCCGGTGTCCGGGTCGGTGTATGCGCCCTGGTAGCCGAGGTTGGTCTTGACGCCGGTTTGGGCAGTGATCGTGCCGAACGGGTCGTAGTTGGTCGTCGTAGCGAGGACGGTGTTGGTGTAGGTGGCGACCAGGTCGCCGTGCAGGTCGGTCAGCGTGGAGAGGGCCTGGTTAGTGCCCTCTTTCTGGCCGAGCAGGCCGCCGAAGGCGTCGCGGCCGTATCGGGCCTGTACGCCTGCGACGGTGTCGCTAATCGCGGCCAGGTTGTTGCTCAACCCGGCGTAGGCGAAGGTCTGGTTGGCAGTGCCTTTGATGCGGGACGTGACGCGGTCAAGAGAGTCGTACCTGTAGAGGGACTCGCCGTCGGCGATGAGTCGGTCGAAGGCATCGAAGGTGAGCTGAGTCGTGGCGCCGTTCTTGGTTTCCGTGGCGAGGGTGCCGCGCGAGGTGTAGGTGTAGGTGGATCCGTCGCCTGAGGTGAGGCGGTTGCGCTCGTCGTAGGTGTAACTCTTGTCGTCGGCCTTGGTGCGGTTGCCTGCCGCGTCCCACTCGTACAAGGTCTTCGCGCCGCCGGGGGCGGTCCAGGAGGTGAGTCGTCCGGCGTGGTCGTAGCCGTAGGTGTTGGTGCCCGCACCGGCCAGGCCCGCGGTGGTCTTGGTGGTGAGGTTGTCGTCCTTGTCCCACCCGTAGGTGATCTGCGATAGTTGGGCGCCCGTGCTCGACTTGAGGGTGTGGGTCTTGGCCCGGTCCATGTCGTCGTAGGTGAACACCTGGGTGTCGGCTGAGGTGGTGCCGACCTTGGCGGTCATCGTCTTGACGCGGTTGGCCTGGTCGTAGTCGTAGGTGATCTTGCGGGTGGTGACCGGGTCGGTCGCCGTCCACAAGCGGCCCGCGTTGTCCCAGGTGAAGGTGGCCGTGCCGGCCGCGTCCACGCGCTGGGTGGGGTTGCCCAGTTCGTCGTAGGTGTAGCCGGTCTGCTGCGCACCTGCCCGTTTGATCGACAATGGGAGGGTGCGGTCGTTGTAGTCGACCGTCAGGTCCCCGATGGTGGTCTGCCGACTGGCCAGGTCGTAGCCGAACGTGCGCTCGGCGCTGGCCGACCCGCCACCGCCGCCGGTCTCCTTCGTCAGGCGGCCCAGGTGGTCGAAGGTGCGGTCGAGGCGCACCCCGCCCGGCTGGATCAACGCGGTCGCGTTGCCGGCCCCGTCGTAGACAGCGGTCCACGTGCGGTCGGCCGCGTCCGGGTGGGCGGTGGTGGACGGCTCGGTCACCGTCTCCACCAGGCCGAGGGTGTTGTAGCTGGTCCAGGTGGCATTCCCACGACCGTCCGTGAGGCGGGTGCGGGCACCGGAGGCGTCGTAGCCGAAAGACGTGGTGATGGTCTCGCCGTCCTTGACCGGCTCGACCAGGCTGGTGAGCCGGTTGAGGGCGTCGAAGGTCTGCTTGGTGACGTGTCCCTCGCCGGAGGTGAGGGTGGTCGGGTTGCTGCCCGGGTCGTAGCCGGTGCTGGTGGTGCGCAGCACCGTCCCGGTGGAGTTCAGGTCCTTGACCGTCGTCTTGCGGCCGGCCAGGTCGTACTCCGCCAGGGTGGCATTGCCCAACCCGTCGGTGGTCTTGGTCGGTCGGCCGGCCGGGTCGTAGTCCATCTTCGTGGTGTTGGCGGCCGGGTCGGTCTGCTCGTACACCTCACCGGCCGCGTTCACCTTGAACGTGGTGGTTCGGTTGCCCGGCGCCACGGTCTTGGTCAGGCGGCCCGCGTCGTCGTACTCCAGCTTCGTGGTGTACGCCGCGGCGGACGGCTTGCGCTCGACCTGTGTCTCGGTGATCTTCCGCCCGAGGTCGTCGTAGGTCGCCTCGCTCCGCGCACCGGTCGGGTCCACCGCCGCGCGCTGCTCGCCGGCCAGGTCGTACTCGGCCACCCACCGGCCCGGCGTCTCACCTTCTGGAGCAGGGTCCGTCACCCGCACCTGACGACCCAACTGGTCGTACTCGAACGTGCTGGTGTAGCCGCGCGGATCGGTGGTGCGGATCAGCTGACCGGCCTTGTCGTAACCGTTCGAGGTGGACGGCGTGATCGCCGTTCCGCCCGGCGGCGTGTACGGCGGCGCACTCTTGCTCGCCAGACGGCCTGCCTTGTCGAACACCGACGTGAGCGTACGGCCCTCGGCATCCCGCTCATGGGTGGTGGCGCCGAACGTGTCATAGCCGTAGCGGGCGGTCGGGCGCGCGTCACTGGACGAGCCGGCCTTGTCCACCTTCACCTGCGGGCCGGTCACCTCCACCATGCGGCCCAGCGCGTCGTAGCGCAGCGTCGAGGTGAAAGCGGCCTTGTCGGCCCCGGCCACATTGCCACGCGGGTCCGTAGTGGCTACAACAAGGCTCCGGTCGTCATAGTCGGAGGTGGAGATCAGATCGTCGGCGCCGTTTTCCATGGTTGTCTTGGTGGCCAGGTTCATCTTGTCGTAGACGTACTCGGTCGCCTCTGCCCGAGACGTGCCAGCACCGGTCAGTGTCTTGCGCAGCACATTGTCGTTCGCGTCGTACACGTACGCGGTCCTGCGGTTCAGGATCCCCGGGTCCAAGGTCTGCGAGGCCAGCCGGGATGCCGCGTCGTACACGTAGTCGGTGGTGACCCTTCCGCCGCCGGTCACCAGCCTCGTACGGTTGCCCACCTCGTCATATGTGTGCTCCTCCAGCACCACATCACGAGGCGTCGTCGAGCCGTTCAGCTTCGCGCCTTTGGCGATCTTCTTCTGCAGCAGGTTGTCGTTGTAGTACGTGTAGAACGTCGTGCGGAGCATCACATCGGTCTGCGGCTCCAGAGGATCCCACGCGTTCACGGAGGACGACTCCAAGCGGCCACCTGCGTCATAGGCGTACGACTCCAGCAGCACGTCCTTGGCCGGCTGCGGATTGACCGGGCTGCCTGTCCACCCCTTCAGCGTGCGCTTCTCCAGCTGACCTCGGTCGGTGTAACCGTTCTCGATCACCGTGCCGCGCGCGTCCGTCACCCGCACCACCTGGCCAAGTGTGTTCCACGCCTGCCGGACCACCCCGCCCTCCGGGTCGGTCGTCGTCTCCAACCGACCCTGACCGTCGTAGGTGAAGACCGTGTTCCGCTCGGCGTCGCCGCCGGTGAGGTCGGCGACCTTCTCGCTGAGCTTGTTACCGTCCGGGTCGTAGCCGAAGGTCGTCTGCTTGGTGTGCGTGACCCCGGAGACCTCGTTCTTGACACCCGGCTCGGTCTGCGTCACCAACCGGCCCAGCCCGTCGTAGGCGAACGTCGTCTTCACCCCGTCCGGATGCGCCTGCGACACCTGCGTGGACGCCGACAACCGGCCGATCGCGTCGTACTCCAGCTTTGTCACCAGGCCGGCCGGGTTGGTCTGCTCGGCCAGGTCACCCGCCGCCGTGTACCGGTACGTCCACGCGTTGCCCCGCGCGTCGGTCTTCTTCGCCACCAGGCCCGCCGGAGTGGTCCCCCCGTTGATGGCAGGCTCCGTGCCGTCGGTGTAGGCGACTGTCGCCGAGCGGCCGTTGGGGAAGTCCGCCGTGGCCGGCGTCGTCTCCTTGGTCTGCTCGCCGTAGCTGTTGTACTCCCAGCGGGTGGCGTAGGTGTTGTCTTCAGGGCTGTCGGAACGTCCGTCCCGGTAGATCAGCATGCTGTCGTTGCGGGCGTCGAACTCGTTGTCCTTGTTCAGGTAGTACTCGGCGTAGGCGTTCTGACAGCTGGCGCTCGTCCGACAGGTCTCGCCGCGGATGACGTTGCCGCGTTTGTCGTTGTAGCGCCGCGAGACATTGCCGTTGCGGTCCTTGACCTTCGTGAGGTAGCCGCCCGTGTCGTACTCATAGGTGATCTGACGCTCGGCTGCATCCTTCTCGTAGACGAGCCGGGAGCCGCGGCCTTCGTCGTAGCCGTACGTGAGCTTGACGTTGCGCGCATCGGTCACGGACACCGTCGCGACCTTGTTGACCCAGTCACTGTCCGGCTTGCCGATCTGCCAGGTGCCACCGTGTCGGTCGGTGTGCGTCTTGAGACGGTCGTTGGCGGTGTCGTACGTGTTGTTCGCCCACACGCGGCCGGAAGGAAGAGTGATCTTCGACAGCTTGTTGGCGACCTTGAGCCGGGCCGCATAATGCGCTTGGACGTCCGTGTCCGCCAGCGGCTTGCCGTAGATCGCGAACTCGTCGATGGACCCCTTGAAAGGGAACGCACCGGTGGTGTTCGGGCCGCCGGGAATCTCAAACCAGGAGTTGGCGCGATCTCCACTGCCCACGACGGCTGCTTCGTCGTAAGTAGGGCCGCGGGTATCGGTCAGTTCACCTACGGCCTGTCCGTCGAGGAAGAGCTTCTGCCGCCCGTCCGCCACGTTCAGCACGACGTGATGCCACTGGTTGTCCGTGACCGCCCCCACACTGATGATCGGAGCGTTCGCGCTGGTCTTGTCGATGTCGCCGAGCTTGCCGCGCAAGCGCCCATCGGTGCCGATGTAGAGGACGGGATCCGTGGCCCCAAATTCGTAGTCCTGTATGCCGGTCGACATGATCATGCCTGGCTGGGAGGTCTTGAACCAGGTCTCGATCGACAGCCGGTTGCGCAGACGGGTCAGCATGTCCCCCGGCAGTGACATCTTCGACTTGGTGAAGCCGCCGGCTGTGTCGGTGCTGCCTTCCAGGGCGCCGGGCTGATCGAGGGTGACGTCGTGGTAGTACCCCGTGTGCCCGCTGGTGCCCTCGTTGGTGGGGTTGCCGGTCTCCGACGGGCTCAAGCGGAAGTAGCCGACCGGCTCTGCGTCACGGACCAGATTGCGATAGCGCGAGCCGTCCTCGTAGGCGTACGTCGTGCAATTGGGCGCCGCCACCGGGGTGCACACCGAGGTCAGGTTGTCGCCCGTGTAGGTGTACCTCCACGTGAGGGCCTTGCCGTCGACGGGGTCGGTGGACACCGACGCCACTCGAGAGCCCTGCCAGGTGAAGTGCAGCGATCTGCCGCCCACCACCGTGACGTCACTGATCTTTCCGTCACTCCCGTAGTTGACGTTCTGGCGGCGATTACGCGAGTCCGAGACCGCGGTCAGGCGCCCATCAGCGTTGAAGAAGTACGAGGTGGCCTGCTTGTCCATCAACTGCCAGCCAGTGTGCCTCATACCGGTGCAGGACCCTGCAGGACATGGCTCGAACAGTTGCTTCAACGTGGCATGCATGCCTGGCGGAGGCTGGAAGGTGAAGTCCCCCTTCGCCGCGAACCGTGCCTGACGGCCGTCCGGCTGCGTCAGCACCACCGTATGAGGCACCTGGGGATAGCCGGCAGTCCCCGAGTCGCGCAGGTCCTCTTGAACGATGCGCATGTCCCACTGCGTCGACCAGCCCGCACCGAAGATGCCGCTCGTACGCCCGTCCAGGCTGTTGTACGTGCGCACGACCGACAAAGGCGGGCCCGCCGCCGCGACCTGCGCATCCACAAAGCTGGTGGTGTAGTTGCCCGCGATCGGCGAGAACTCCTGCCCTTCCTGGCCGCGCTCGCCCAGGTGTGCACTTGTGAGAGGCTGGGGCGCACCCGTTGTAAGCACATGCTTGTCAGACTCGGCCGTCGCGCCGCTCTCCGGGTCGGTGACCTTGACCGACCATTCGTAGTTCTTGCCCCAGCCCAGCTTCCCTGCCGGGACACGCCATGCGTCCTGGCCGAGCACCTCCCCAGAGTCGACGCACTCCGGAGTCGGCGGGAACGGCGGGAACTCACCGGTCCAGGGCTCGTCTTCCAGAATCTCGCAAATCGTGAAGAGGTACTTCATTTCCATGTTCGGGCCGCCCAGGCGGACCGCGCGAACCGCCAGCAACGGCGTGGCCTCGGCCAGAGCACCACTATCGGGATACACGTCCTCGATCATGGGAGATGTGCCCAAGACCGACCGGTCCGACTCCTCTGCACGACGGATGCCGGCCGGGACCTTGGAGTCCTCCACCTTCACGGCCCTCACGACGGGGCGCCTGTCCAGGGGGAGCGCATCCTTTGGCGGCTTCTTGCCGCCAACGCCGGTGCCCGAGGCGACCTGCCGCGCCGGCAAGGGGCTGAGCGGAACTGCCCCCGAGCCCAATTGTTGCTTGGGCGTCCGCACCCCGTCCGCCGACACGACCTCCAGCGGCGACGCAGCCGAAGCCGGTAAGGCAGGAAGCGACGCAAGCCCCGAAGCCATCACCATGAGGCAGACCGCAGCACCCGTCCACTTGCGGGCTTTCGCGGGCATGCCGAACACAGGTCGGCGCATACGCCGTCACACTCCGAACCACGTAGGGCATCCCTAGGGACGCCGGACGAAGCTCCACCCCGTCTGGGTCAGATGACAAGGTCCCTGACTCGCGCGGCTCGGAGCGCGTTATACAAACGGACGAAGCGTAACTTCCACCCGAAACGACAACAAGATCGAATTAAGTCATACAAAGATCACGGATGGTGACTTACCCCTCTTGATCACCACAGGGTGCACCATGGACGCCGACTCAGCGGCCGATGTGCTCCCGCACCCGGCGCAACTCCCCCGCGATCCCCGCCAGCGTCCAGTGCGCGTTCAACCCGCTCGGGTTCGGCAGCACCCACACCGGCACCCCGCCCACCGCGTCCTCCTGCAACCCCACCGCCGCCTTCGGCCGGGCGAACGCCGTCCGGTACGCCGACACCCCCAGCACACCCAGCACCTTGGGACCGACGCGAGCCACCAAGGCCTCCAGCCGCCGGCCGCCCTCCACCAGCTCCTCCCGCGTCAGCTCCGACGCCTTGGCGCTCGCCCGGGCCACCACGTTCGTGATGCCCAGCCCGTACGACGGGAGCAGGTGCTGTTCCGACGGGGACAGGAGGCGGGGGGTGAAGCCGGACAGGTGGAGGGCGGGCCAGAAGCGGTTGCCGGGGCGGGCGAAGTGGTGGCCGGTGGCCTCCGACATGAGGCCGGGGTTGATGCCGCAGAACAGCACGTCCAGCGAGGGCCCGAGCACGTCGTCGATCACGCCCTGGAGGGTAGCCGATCCGGAGGGTGCACGAGCCGCCCGAGCAGTGAGGGGCGACTTCCCTCCGGAACAGTCAGCCCATCTCTTCGAGTTTGCGGCCCTTGGTCTCCTTGACCCACTTGGTGACGAAGAGGAAGGACAGGACGGCGAAGAACGAGTACATCGCGTACGTCAGCGGCAGGTTCCACTGCGACAGGGACGGGAACGACACCGTGATCGCCCAGTTCGCGATCCACTGGGCCGAGGCGGCCACGCCCAGGGCGGCGGCGCGAATGCGGTTGGGGAACATCTCACCCAGCAGGACCCAGACCACCACGCCCCACGACAGGGCGAAGAAGAGCACGAACACGTTGGCCGCGAGCAGCGCGATGACGCCCTCGGCGCCCGGCAGCGTGACGGCGCCGTTCACCGTGCGGGCGGAGCTGAACGCCCAGGCGGCGGTGCCCAGTGAGATCGCCATGCCGGCCGAGCCGATGAGCAGCAGCGGCTTGCGTCCGATCCGGTCGACGAGGGCGATCGCGATGAACGTGCCGATGATGTTGATCACCGAGCTGGAGAAGCTGATCAGCAGGGAGTTGGACTGCGTGATGCCGACCGACTGCCACAGCACCGACGAGTAGTAGAAGATCACGTTGATGCCGACGAACTGCTGGAAGACCGACAGGACGATGCCGACCCACACGATCGGCAGCAGTCCCAGCGCGGGACCGCGCAGATCCTTCATGGTGGGCCGGGCCTCGGTGCGCAGCACGTGCTGGATCTCGTGGACCCGGTCGTCCAGGTTGATCTCGTCGCCCTCGACCTCCCGCAGCACCCGCCGGGCCTGTTCGGTGCGGCCCGCCATGATCAGGTAGCGGGGCGACTCGGGGATCGTCGAGGCGAACAGCAGGTAGAGCAGGGCCGGCACGACACAGGCGCCGAGCATCCACTGCCAGGCCTGCAGCCCCCACAGATGGTTGTTCACGTTGCCGCCGGCCAGCCGGGCGAACATGTAGTTGACGAGCTGCGACACCGCGATGCCGAGCACGATCGCGAGCTGCTGGAAGGACCCCAGCCGCCCCCGGTAGGCGGGCGGCGCCACCTCCGCGATGTACGCCGGCCCGAGCACGGAGGCCATGCCGATGGCGACACCCGCCAGGAACCGCCACGCGCCGAGGTCCCAGACGCTGAACGGCAGCATCTGCCCGATGGAGCTGACCGCGAACAGGATGGCCGCCACCTGCATCGTCCGCGTACGGCCCCAACGGTCGGCCAGGTTGCCGCCCACCCAGGCGCCGACGGCCGAGCCGAGCAGCGCGATGGCCACCACGATGCCGATCTCCACGGCGCCGACGGCGAAGAACTTCTGGATGCCGACGACCGCGCCGTTGATCACCGCGCTGTCGTAGCCGAACAGGAACCCACCTATGGCCGCTGCGGCCGTGATGAAGACGACATGTCCCAGGTTCTCCTGGTGAGCGGGCTGAGCAGCCATGCGGTCCCTCCTTATGAGACCGGCATCTACCCCTCAGAAAGCACCTATATCGTCGGGCTTACGCAATCTTGACGTGCGGGCTCACAGCCAGCCCATGCGCTGTGCCGTGCGGATGGCTTCCAGCCGATTCTGCGCGTTGAGCTTGGTCATCGCGCTCGACAGGTAGTTGCGCACCGTGCCCTCGGTCAGGTGCAGCTCCGCCGCGATCCGCGCGATCGTCGCGCCGTCGCCGGCCAGCCGCAGCGCGTCGCGCTCCCGGTCGGTAAGCGGGCTGTCGCCGGCTGCCATCGCGGCGGCGGCCAGCTCCGCGTCGAGGTAGCGCCCGCCCGACTGGACTTTGCGGATGGCCATGGCCAGCTCCTCGGCGGAGGCGTCCTTGCCGAGGAAGCCGCTGACGCCGGCCGCCATCGCCCGCCGCAGGTACCCGGGCCGTCCCAGGCTGGTCAGGATGACGATCTTGCACTGGGAGCTGATCTGCTCGGCGGCGCTCAGGCCGTCCATGCCGGGCATCTCGATGTCGAGCACGGCCACGTCGGGGCGATGCTCAGTGACGGCGGCCAGCACCTCGTCACCCCGGCCGACCTGGGCGATCACCTCGATGCCGTCCTCCAGGTCGAGCAGCGCGGCCAGGGCGCCGCGGATCAGGTGCTCGTCGTCGGCCAGCAGCACACGCGTCGTCATGCCGCGTCCCCTCTCCGGCGACCGTCCCCGGACACGAACGATCGACCGTCCCCGGACACGAGCGATCCCCCGCCGTTCCCCGGCACGGACGCGGTCACGCGGGCACCGCCGCGCGCAGGACGTACGCGCCCTCGCGGGTGGGCGCCGCCTGGAGCGTGCCGCCCGCGGCGCTGACCCGCCGTGACAGGCCGCCGAGCCCGTCCGGCGCGTGGTCGCCCACCGGGCCGGTCACCCCGTCGTTGGACATCTCCAGCACCCCATCCTTGATCGTTATCGAGCAGCGCTCGGCCTTGCTGTGCTTGAGCACGTTCGTGGCGCCCTCCCGGACGACGGTCGCCAGGAGCGTACGGGTCTCGGGCCCGAGTGCGGCGGTGTCCGCCTCGACGGCGCAGCGCACGCCCGCCGCCTCCAGGACCGCGCGCACGCCGGCGAGCACCTCGTCGAGGTCCAGCGTCCGATAGCTCTGTACGGCCAGGCGCACCTCGCGCAGCGCCTGTCGGGCGGTGTCCCGCACCTCGTACATGCGGGCCGCCGCGGCCTCCGGGTCCGACCGGAGCAGCTCCTCGGCCCGCTCGGCTCCGGCCGAGATGCCGGACAGACTCTGCCCGAGCAGGTCGTTCAGGTCGCGGGCGAACCTCAGCCGCTCCTCGGAGACGGCCAGCCTGGCCCTGGCCTCCTGGCCCTCGTGGGCCGCCTTGGCCAGCCGCCACAGCCACAGGTTCACGCCGACGCAGCCCACGATGAGCACGGTGAGCACCGTCTGGAGGAGGACCACGGGCCAGAGCACCCCCCCCGTGATCAGCGCGAGGTAGACGCTCACGACGACGATGGACGCGGCGGACGCCGCGACGACGGTGCGCTTGCGGGTGAACGGCGCCAACATGCCCAGCCACAGAGCGGGCCCCCAGAGCAGCGCGACCGGCGACAGCACGAGCGCGATCACGCCGGAGACCCACAGGACGGCCGTCGGCCGGCTGCCGCCCCTGACCGCGAGCCGGAACGTCCGGCAGGCGAGAACCAGCAGGACGGCCAGCAGCACACCGGCCCCCACCGCCAGCGGCGCCGGGAATCCCTGCTCCCAGATCGCGTACAGCGAGAAGAAGCCGCTCAGGGACGTGAGGTGGAGGAAGTCGATCGAGTAGACGATGAGCCACCGGACCTTGTCGAGCTTCGTCGCCCGCCTGAACCTGAGGACCTTGTCGAGCTTCGTCGCCCGCCAGATCCGGAGGACCGTGTCCCGTTTCGTCCCCCGCCTGGCCCGGAACCGGACCGCTCGCCCGCTCATGCCCGCACCGCCGCCCTCAGCACGAACTCGCCGCCGTGATCCGGGCCCGCCGCGAACGTCCCGCCCGCGGCGGCCATCCGCTCGGACAGCCCGCGCAGGCCGCTACCGCCGCGCTCCCCGCCCGCCCGGCTCCTCGCCTCCCCGACGGTCTCCAGCGGGTACGCGGCCGTGGGCACCGGGACGCGTACGCCGTCGTTGCGCATCTCCAGGGCGCCGTCGCGGATCGTGATCGAGCACCGGGTGGCCGTGCTGTGCTTGAGGATGTTCGTGGCGCCCTCGCGGACCGCCCAGGCGAGCAGCGCGCGGGCCGCGGGCGACAGGTCGGCGGTGGCGGCGTCGATCACGCAGCGGGCGCCGGCCGCCTCCAGCGCCGCCCGTACCCCGTGGAGCTCCTCGTCCAGGTCGAGCGTCCGGTAGCCGTCCACGGCGACCTGCACCTCGGCCAGCGCCTCCGCGGCCAGCCTGCGTACGTCGGCCATCTCCCGCTCCGCCTTGCCGGCCCCGGCGTCCGAGCGGGTGGCGAGCTTGGCGGCCAGCTCGCTCTTCAGGGAGATCACCGAGAGGCTGTGCCCGAGCAGGTCGTGCAGGTCCCGCGCGAACCGCAGCCGCTCCTCCGCCACGGCCAGGCTCGCCTTGGCCTCCTGGCTGTCGTGCGCGTCCCTGATCGTCCACCACAGCCACCGCCACAGCCACAGGGCGACGGACATCACCATGGCCATGGTCCCCTGCACGAGCAGCACCGGCTGCCACGGCTGGTGCGTGATCACCACGACGGCGGTCACGGTCAGCCCGAGCACGACGGCGCCGGTGCAGATGCCCGCCCACATCGGCAGGTACAGCACTGCGCCCGACAGCCACAGGTACATCACCATGGCCCAGACCCCGTCGCTCGTACCGGTGCCCGATGCGGGGGGCAGCAGGGCCACCGCGCCCGCCGCCAGCAGGCCGGCCACGACGAGCTTGGCCGTCGGCCGCGGCCGGGTGTCGAAGGCCTCGCGCAGCAGGAACGGGTAGAGCGCGCACGATCCGAGCAGGCAGACGCCGACGACGACGGCGTGCGGGACGGTCATCTTTCGCTCAACGGTCATCGCCGCGACCATGGCCACGAACGAGAGCGCCAGCAGGGCGACCGTGCCGTCCATCCAGTAGACGAGGATCTTCCGCGCCGTGCGCGCCTGGCCCGCCACCGCCTCTCCCCCTCGCCGGCTACGTCGTCGTCGCTTCGCCGAAATCCTATAGTTCGGGCGGGAGTATGCCAGTGGGGTCGCTCAAGGGGATCGGTCCCGGCGGTGTCGTTCAGGCGAGGGTGTGCCAGAGGACGCGGGCCACGGCCGGTTCGGGCTCGGCGCCGCGCAGGGACAGCCAGGCCAGGTCGTTGCGGGCCACGAACGCGGCCAGCGCACGCGCGTCGGTCTCGTTCAGGTCGGCGGCGGCTCCCAGGACGGGCGTGAGCGCGACCCGGTGCCACGCGTCGGCCGGGCCGTCCAGGCCCTGGATCTCGGCGACCTGCCGCACGGCGGCGCGCACGGCCGAGGCGACGCGGCGCAGCCTGCCCGGGGGCGCTCCGGACGGCTCGATCGGCGACAGCAGGTTGACGGTGGCGACTTCGGCGCCGTGCGCGCGGGTGAGGCGCAGCATCGCGACGTCACGCTCGGCCAGGCCGTCCGACCGGAGCGGCAGCGTGAAGGTCACGGGCAGCCGCCGCTCGCGCTGCAGCAGAGCCAGGGCGCGCGCCCGGCGGATCACCACGGCCCGGTCGGCGCCGTCACCCGGCTCGCCGTCACCCGGATCGCTGTCGCGTGCCTCGACAGCGGTCGGCTCGATGTCGAGGTACGCGGCGCCGAGGCGGGCGACGACGTCTCCGTAGGCGGCGGCCAGGCTCTCGGGTGTGGCGCAGGTGGCCGCGAGCTCACGGCCCCGGGACCCGCCGAGTACGACGCCCGCGCCACCCCCTTCCTCCCGTAACGCCCGGATCCCCGCGACGAGCGCCCCGTCCGTGTCCGTCAGCGGGGTGGCCGATGAGGAGGTGGTCCAGGCGGAGGTGCAGGTGTCGGGGCCGGCGACCAGGTGGCCGAGGGCGTACCAGCGCGCTCCCGTCAGCCGCGCGTCGGCGGCGAGGTCGAAGCCGGGGTCGCGGCCGGGCTCGGCGAAGCGGACGAAGGACGCGGGCCCAGCCGTGGCGGCTTCTGGAACGTCGGGAGGCCGGGGCCGGGCGAGCGCCGGCGAGGTGGCGGCCGGGACGAGGTCGGGCATGGCGCGGGCCGGCAACAGCGTGAGCGACACCCCTGTCGCGGCCGCCAGGCCCAGGGCGGCGAGGAGCGCCAGCGGGCGCGGAAGCGTGCCGGCCTCCCGCCCGCGCCGGGACCGCCCTCCGGACCACCGCGAGCCGGACAGCCGCGAACCAGACATGCGCCACCCCGAGTCGTCGGCCGATCACACAGAGCGTTGACGCGACGCTAGCAAGCCCGGGGGCAGCACCGGGGGTGTTCTCCGGATGCCGTCCGGTCCATACCGATAATGGCGGTATGAAGTTGCGGATCTTCACGGAGCCCCAGGAGGGCGCGACCTATACCGACCTGCTCGCCGTCGCCCAGGCCACCGAGCGGCTGGGCTTCGACGCCTTCTTCAGGTCGGACCACTACCAACGCATCGGCGCCGGCGATCCGGGGCCCGGCTCCACGGACGCGTGGATCACGCTGGCCGGTCTGGCGAGGGAGACCTCCACGATCAGGCTGGGCACGCTGGTGACGCCGGCCACGTTCCGGCTGCCGGGGCCGCTGGCGATCAGCGTCGCGCAGGTCGACCGGATGAGCGGCGGCCGGGTCGAGCTGGGCCTCGGCACCGGCTGGTACGACGGCGAGCACGCGGCGTACGGCATCCCGTTCCCGCCGGTGGGTGAGCGGTTCGGCCGGTTCGAGGAGCAGCTGGAGATCATCCGGGGGCTCTGGACCGCCGAGGGGCCGTACTCGTTCGAGGGCGCCTACTACCGGCTGGCCGACTCGCCCGCGCTGCCGAAGCCGGCGCAGCGCCCGCGCCCGCCGATCATCATCGGCGGGGGCGGCGCCAAGCGGACGCCCCCGCTGGCGGCGACGGACGCCGACGAGTACAACGTGCCGTTCCACACCCCGGCCGAGACGGGGGCGGCTTTCGACCGGGTACGGCGGGCGGCCGACGAGGCCGGGCGCACGCTCATCCTGTCGGCGGCGCAGACCGTGTGCGTCGGCCGTGACCGGGCCGAGCTGGAGCGGCGCGCGGCGGCGATCGGCACGGGTATGGACGAGCTGCGCGAGAAGGGGCTCGCCGGCACCCCCGCCGAGGTTCTGGACAAGCTGGGCGCGCTGGCGGAGCTGGGGGCGGAGCGGGTGTACCTCCAGGTGATGGACCTGGCCGACTCGGACCACCTGGAGCTGATCGCCGCCGAGGTGCTGCCGCACGTGTAAACGCCGTGGCGCGGTTTCGCCCCGCTACGGCACACTTGGCGCGTGCTGCTGACGATCTCGACGACCGCGAGACCGGCGACAGACCTGGGCTTCCTGCTGCACAAGCATCCCGACCGAGTGCAGGAGTTCGGGCAGTCGTCCGGCAAGGCGACGGTGTTCTACCCGGAGGCGGGCGAGGAGCGCTGCACCGCCGCCCTCCTCCTGGAGGTCGACCCGGTGACGCTGGCCCGCTCGCGCGGGAAGGGCTCGCCGGACTTCAGCCTGTCGCAGTACGTCAACGACCGGCCCTACGCCGCCTCGTCCCTGCTGGCCGTCGCGCTCGCCGACGTGTTCCGCACGGCGCGGGCGGGGCGGTGCGCGGCCCGGCCGGAGCTGGCGGCCGGGCCGCTGCCGCTGGAGATCCGGCTGCCGGCGCTGCCCTGCCGGGGCGGCCCCGACCTGGCGCGACGGCTGTTCGAGCCGCTCGGCTGGGAGGTGTCGGCGCAGTCTGTGCCGCTGGACGAGGGATTCCCGGAGTGGGGCGACTCGCGGTACGTGACGCTCGCCCTCACCGGGAGCGTCCGGCTGGCCGACGCGCTCAACCACCTGTACGTGCTGCTGCCGGTGCTCGACGACGCCAAGCACTACTGGATCGCGCCGGACGAGGTGGACAAGCTCATCCGGGCCGGTGAGGGCTGGCTGGGGACGCACCCGGAGCGGGGGCTGATCACGCGGCGTTACCTGGGCCGCCGCCGGGCGCTGGCCCGTACGGCGCTGGCGCGGCTGGCGGAGCTGGGCGACGAGACGGAGGAGGCGCTGGAGCCGGCCGTACCGGAGGAGGGGCCGACCGCGACGCCGGCCCCGGACGGCGAGCAGCCGGACGCCACCGTCCAGGAAGAGCGGCAGGAGCAGGCTCCGGCGGAGGCCGCCGGGCCGCGGTCGCTCAGCGGGAAGCGGCGGGAGGCCGTGCTGCTGACCCTGGAGGAGCTGGGCGCGACCAGCGTCATCGACCTCGGCTGCGGCCAGGGCGAGCTGGTCGGCGAGCTGCTGGCCAGGCCCCGGTTCGCCCGAGTCGGCGGCATGGACGTCTCCCCCATGGCCCTGACCATCGCGGCGCGCAAGCTGAAGCTGGAGCGGATGCCCGCCGCCAGGCGCGAGCGGCTGACCCTGTTCCAGGGCGCCCTGACGTACACCGACAAGCGGCTGGCCGGCTACGACGCGGCCGTGCTCATGGAGGTGGTCGAGCACGTCGACCCGCCGCGCCTGGCGGCGCTGGAGCGGGTCGTGTTCGGTCACGCCCGGCCCCGTCACGTGCTCGTCACCACCCCGAACATCGAGTACAACGTGCGCTACGAGTTCCTGACCGGACTGCGCCACCCCGACCACCGGTTCGAGTGGACCCGGGCCGAGTTCGCCGCGTGGGCCGCCGAGGTGGCCGGCCGGTACGGCTACACCGTCGCCCTGCGGCCCGTGGGCGAGGACGACCCCGAGGTCGGCCCGCCGACGCAGATGGGAGTGTTCACCCGTGATCAGCGTTCCTGAGCTGTCCCTGGTGGTGCTGGTCGGCGTGTCCGGCAGCGGGAAGTCGACGTTCGCCGCCCGGCACTTCAAGCCGACGCAGGTCATCTCGTCCGACTACTGCCGCGGCCTGGTCTCCGACGACGAGAACGACCAGTCCGCCACGTCGGAGGCGTTCGCGCTGCTCCACCACATCGTCGGCGTGCGCCTGTCGCGCGGCCTGCTCACCGTGGTCGACGCGACGAACGTGCAGTACGGCGCCCGCAAGGCCCTCATCGACCTGGCCAAGCGGCACGACGTGCTGGCCGACGCCGTCGTGCTGGACGTGCCCGAGGAGACGGCCATCGAGCGCAACGCCACCCGTCCCGACCGTGACTTCGGGGCCGGCGTGGTGATCCGGCAGCGCAAGGAGCTGCGCCGGTCGCTGTCCAAGATCTCCAGGGACGGCTTCCGCAAGGTCCACGTGCTGCGCGGCCTCGACGCCGTCGAGAGCGCCACCGTGACGTACGAGAAGGCGTGGTCGGACAAGCGTGAGCTGACCGGGCCGTTCGACATCATCGGCGACGTGCACGGCTGCCGCGCCGAGCTGGAGGAGCTGCTCGCGCGGCTCGGCTGGCAGGGGGTGCGGCACCCGGAGGGGCGGACGGCGGTGTTCGTCGGCGACCTGGTGGACCGCGGGCCCGACACGCCGGGCGTGCTGCGGCTGGTCATGGACATGGTCGAGGCGGGCACGGCGCTGTGCGTGGCCGGCAACCACGAGCAGAAGCTGGTGCGCGCGCTCAACGGCCGCAACGTCAGGGCGACGCACGGCCTCCAGGAGTCGCTGGACCAGCTCGCCGCCGAGCCGCCGGAGTTCGCGGAGCGGGCGCGGGCGTTCATGGACGGGCTGATCAGCCACTACCGGCTCGACGGCGGCCGGCTCGTCGTCGCGCACGCGGGCCTGAAGGAGGCGTACCACGGGCGCGCGTCCGGCCGGGTCCGTTCCTTCGCCCTGTACGGCGAGACGACCGGCGAGACCGACGAGTACGGCCTGCCGGTGCGCTACCCGTGGGCCGACGACTACCGGGGCCGGGCCATGGTCGTCTACGGCCACACCCCGACCGTGCGACCCGAGTGGGTCAACAACACGATCTGCCTCGACACGGGCTGCGTGTTCGGCGGCGAGCTGACGGCGCTGCGCTACCCGGAGCGGGAGCTGGTGCAGGTGCCGGCCCGGAAGGTCTGGTACGAGCCGGTCAAGCCACTCGGCGGCCCCGTACGCGAGCCGAACACGCTGAGCGTCGACGACGTGCGGGGCACCCGGTACGTCGAGACGCGCTTCGGCGCGCGGGTCAAGGTGATGGAGGAGAACGCCACGGCCGCGCTGGAGGTGATGAGCCGGTTCGCGGTGGACCCGCGCTGGCTCGTGTACCTGCCGCCGACGATGGCGCCGCCGGAGACGTCCACGCTGGACGGCTACCTGGAGCACCCGGCCGAGGCGTTCGCGGAGTTCGCCGCCGCCGGGGTGGGCGAGGTCGTGTGCGAGGAGAAGCACATGGGCTCGCGGGCCGTGGCCGTCCTGGCGAGGACGCCGGAGGTGGCGCGGGACAGGTTCGGCGTCACCGACGGCAGCACGGGGGCCGTCTACACGCGTACCGGCCGCCCGTTCTTCCACGACAACGGGCCGCTCGTCGAGAGGCTGCGGGAGGCGTGCGCGCCGCTGTGGGCGGAGCTCGGCTCCGACTGGGTGGTCCTCGACTGCGAGCTGCTGCCCTGGTCGGCCAAGGCAGGCGAGCTGATCAGGACGCAGTACGCCTCGGTGGGCGCGGCGGCGCGGGTGGCGCTGCCCGAGGCCGTGTCGGCGCTCGAAGCGGCGGCCGGGCGCGGGGCGGATGTGGGCGGACTGTTGTCCCGCACCCGGCGCCGCTCCACCAACGCTGCCCTGTTCCGCGACGCCTACGCCCGCTACTGCTGGCCGGTCGACGGGCTGGACGGGGTACGGGTGGCGCCGTTCCAGATCCTCGCCTGCGAGGGGCGGGCCACGGCGCTGGAGCCGCACGCCTGGCACCTGTCCACGCTGGCGCTGCTGGACTCGCCGCTGATCACGCACACGCGCCACCTGTTCGTGTCGCTGGACTCGGCGCAGTCGCGCGCCGAGGCGGTGGCCTGGTGGGAGTCGCTGACGGCGGCCGGGGGCGAGGGCATGGTGGTCAAGCCGGCCGCGTACACGCCGGGCCGGGTCCAGCCGGGGGTGAAGGTGCGGGGCCGCGAGTACCTGCGCATCATCTACGGGCCGGACTACACGGAGTCGCTGGACGTGCTGCGCAGGCGCTTCCTGGGCAAGAAGCGGGCGATGGCGCTGCGGGAGTACGCGCTGGGGCTGGAGTCGCTGGCCCGGCTGTGCGAGGGCGAGGCGGCCTGGCGCGTCCACGAGCCGGTCTTCGCCGTCCTGGCCCTGGAGTCGGAGCCGGTGGACCCCCGCCTGTAGGCCGGGCGGCGCCCGGGTCGAGCCGCCCGGTGAAGTCGGGTCGGCCGTGGGCGCCCACCGGCCTATCGGCGTACCTCGAACTTCAGGTGCAGCACCCGGTCGCCCTGGATGACCACGTGCGGATCCTCCAGCAGATGCTGCCCCTCGATGCTGCCGAAGAAGCGTTTGCCCGACCCGAACACCACCGGCACCACGTCCATCGCCACCTCGTCCACGAGACCCGCCGCGAGGATCTGGCCGCCTACTTCGCCGGCGTTCACACCGATGGTCCGCTCCCCGGCGAGCTCCTGGGCCTTGTCGATCGCTGCCGTCACGTCATCGACGAAATGGTACGACGCCTCGGGGTGCCAGCCCTCGGGCTTGGGCCGGTGGGACACCACGACCACGTGGTCGCCCGCAGGCGGCTTGCCCTCCCAGCCGTTCACCAGGTCGAACAGGGTGCGGCCCATCACGATCACGCCGATCGACTCCCACATCGGCCGGACGTACGCCGCCGACGCGCGTGAGACCTTGAGGCGGCTTCCCGTTCCGGAATGGTCGTACTCCTGGTCGCCGCCTTCGGTGATCGCGGTGTCCCCGCTGAAGTACCAGTCGTGGAGGGGTCCGACGTCGTCCTTCTCGTCGGCGATGAAGCCGTCCACCGACACCACGTTGTGCATGATCACTGTGCCCACGGGTCCTCCTGGAGTCGTCCTGCGCGTTCGCCTCCGATCCTGTCGTGCCGGGGGGCGGCCGGGCTTGTAAAAAATCAATCAGCGGGCATCGGGCCGCTGTCCGGCGGGAACCCTCGCTCGGCGGGGAATCGGCGCCGCAGGTCCAGGTATTCCGTGGGGGTGTGGCCGGTGAAGTCCTTGAACTCCTTGCTGAAGTGGGCCTGGTCGAAGTAGCCCGCCGTCTGGGCGAGCTCCGACCAGTCGGCCGGACGCAGGGGGTCCACGGAAAGGATCAGCCGCGCGAAGCGGTAGATCCGCGCCACCCGCTTGGGGGTGAGCCCGACATGGGACTTGAACTGCGTGGCCAGGTGATTGCCACTCACCCCGGCGGCGTCGGTCAGCGCACCGACCGGGAGCGCGCCGTGCGAGGTCGCCAACCGCCCGCCCGCGTGCCGGACCAGGTCGAGACCGCGCGACGGCGCCTCGGCCAGTCGCGACCGCAGCTCCTCCTCCACCACCCGCAGGGTCTCGGTGGCCGATGCGCTGTCGCCCAGCCGGTTGCGGATCCGGTCCGAGGACCGTCGCCAGACGGCGTCGACCGGCACCCATCGGTCCCGCAGCTCGGTCGCCGGCATGTCGACGAACGGCGAAAGACCCCAAGGCTTGAAGTGCACCCCGACGAGCCGCACCCGTGCGGGGTACTCGAGGAGGAAACGCCTGGTCCGTACACCCATGAACCACCCATCGGTGAGCACTGCCGGCGGCGCCGAGGGGTCGCGATCCCACAGACGGGCGGGTTCGCCCAGGTTGACGAACAGGTGTGCGGACGGCATCGGCGGGACGTTCATCCGGGGGTGGCGCGGCACCCCGGTCAGGCAGTAGATGTCGTCGATGAACCGGTCGAGCGGCGGGGCGGGCACCCGGCCGACGTATTCCATGGGCTCAGTGTGTCGGACGAGAGCTCAGTTCGCGAAGGAGGTCGCCGGTGGGAGGCACCACTCCTTGACCGCATCCACGATCTCGGCGGCCTGCTCCCGGGTCACGTCGGTGAAGCGCTCCTGGGCGTCGCTCACCAGCTCCTCCCCCGGCTTGCCGTCCAGGATGTCGCGGCAGGTGGCGCGGGCCCGGCTCAGCGCGGCGCCCTCCTCGGGCGCCAGCCATGGGGCGATCCGCTCAAGGCGGTGCAGGTACGCCTGGTCAGGCCCGGCCGTCTCGGGGACGAGACTCGTCACGACCAGGACGACGCTCACGCCGGCCACGAGCGCCGTGCCCGCCACCGCGAGGACCCGCGTCCTGCGTTGTCCTCCACCCGTCCCGGCGGGTGCGGAAACCTGCGGTTCCGGCGTCTCGGTGGGGGTCGGCTGACGGCGCATGTGGCGCACCGTACGCCCCACATGACCACCGCCATCCGCTTTTCCGCCGAATGGATGACCGAAACAGGGCGGAAAGGCCACCCCTAACCCGGCAGGGAGTCACGGGCGCAGGCAGGCGGAAGCCCCCGCCGCGTGGGCGGCGGGGGCTCCGGCAGGTGGTCCTTGGCGTCAGGCCGCGGACTCCGTGACCTCGGCCTCCAGCGGCGTGACCGCGGCGATCAGGTCGGCGAAGTCCTTGCGCGGGACCTCCAGCACCACGTCCGGCCTGTCGACGTGGTGGATCTCGACGTGGTCGTTGAGCCTTCGCGCGACGACACGGTTGCTCATTCGTGCTCCTTCCGAGGGGAGACTGCCTGCCTGTGGCCGTGCCCGGGGTCTACGCGGGAGACGTTCGCAGCCGCCCGCGCCGCCCCGTTCCGTGAGGGCCCGGCCACCGGGAGTCAGCTTGCCATCCGGGCCGATGGCGGGCGGCCCGCACATGCGGGGCCGGGTAGAGACATGCCCGTCCTGGTGGGCCATCTATGCGCCTCGGGAGAAACTCGCGGCTCAGTCTCCCGCCGCGGACAGCTGGAAGTGCCAGACGACCATCGCCGGCACGTCGCCATGCGCGGCCCTCGCGGCCTCGGGCACCAGGTCCGTCAGGGACCACGGCCACACGTCCCAGGTCTCCAGCGCCTGCGCCGTGGACGGCGTCTCTACCGGCCGCGGGTGCTCCGCTTCCGGCAGGCGGGGCTCCTCGCAGCGGCGCACCTGCAGCCCCGCCGCCAGGGCGGCGCGCAGGTAGTCGCCGACGGGGTGCCGGTAGGTGGCTATCCGCCCCGGCTGCCCGTCCTCCCGCCGTACGGGCGGAACGAAGCCCCGGGCGACTCCCTCGGGATGCATGTCGGAGACCACCAGGTGTCCTCCCGGGCGCAGCACCCTGGCGAACTCGGCCATCACCGGCCGCAGCGACGGGACATGCGTCAGCGCCAGGGAGCAGACCACGAGGTCCACGGCGTCGTCCGGCACCGGCAGGCCCAGCAGGTCCCCGACCAGGAACTCCCCCTGCGGGACCCGGTCCCGTGCCCGCGCGAGCATGTCGGGCGAGCCGTCCACGCCGATGACCTGATGGCCGCGCCCGGCCAGGGACGCCGCCACCCGGCCGGTGCCGCACGCGGCGTCCAGGGCGACGCCCGCCGGAAGCGCGTCGAGGATCTGCCCGACGACGGGCTCGTCGATGGCGAACAGCCCGTTGGGCCCGTCATAGGTGCGCGACCAGATGCGATAGCCCTCCACCGCGTCCACCCGCGCGACTTCCACGCCCGCGTCCGACAGCGCCTCGTCGTCGAGCAGCCGGCGGATCTCGGCGACGCGCGACTCGACGAAGCCGCGGTCGGACTGGCCGGTGAACGAGCGCAACAGGGCGACGCCTTCGATGCCGAGCAGGTACGCCAGAGGGTCCTCGTAGATCACGCCGCGACCCTAACGACACCCACCCCGGCACCGCCATCCGATTTCAGGTGCCCCGTACCGGGCCGACCAGGAGCGGACCCGTCAGCATGTCCGGTGTGAGCACGACGCCGGTGATCCTCGCCGCCAGATGGAACGACCGCGCGATCGCGGTGGCGTAGAGGTCATGCCGGTCGTCGCCCCCGGTCGCCGGCTCCAGGGGAAGGCCGACCTCGCGCATGAACGGGTTGAGCCGATCCGGATCACAGCCCGACCGCTTGTCCGGCCAGTGCGGGTTGAAACCGGTGACGGTCTCCCCGTCGATTGCGTAGGCGACATGGTGGTTGGCGTAGTCGTGGCGTAGAACGGCCAACACTTCACAGCCGGAGGACAGTCTGGCCAGGGTGTCTCCCATAGCGGCCTCCCAACCGAAGAGTTCGAGGGCCACGCACCAGTCCCCCGCCTGGACGACTCCCACGTGTCCACCGCCCAGCGCGCCGCAGTACCTGTCGCCGAACTCGAACGCCGCATGACCGTACTCGTCCAGACTCATCTCCCGTCCCTGCGGCAGCCCTTGAGGCGTCCCCTGGCGCGCCTCCGGCTTCGCGAAGCGGCGCAGCACCTCGGCTGGTTCAAGTCCACGCAGAAAGGAAACGCAGAAGATCTCGTCGAACAGGTTGTCCTCGTGCCCCGCCGGAACCGCCAGCCAGCGGAACGGGGCGAGGGGGTCGGTCGCCATCGCCACTCCTTGATCGTTTGCAGCGATGATGCCGAACAGCACCGACAAAACCGGCCACGCGCCTGGGTGCACGGGCGCTGCTGCCGGTGGCTATTGCCAGGCCGGGTCGGGCGGCACGTTGCCGAGGATGAGCAGTACCAACGCGATGGCGATCACCACGAGGACCACGACACGCGTGGACACGGCTACCGGCCGGTTGTCGGCCCGGGTCATCTCCAGCCATCGCTTGATCATGACTGGATGTTGTCTCATTTCTTGACCCAGAGCAAGATCGGGAGAATGGCGGGAATCGGTGCTGAGACCGCGGCGCCTGCTTCCATTGCGACACCATTCCCCCGGTCACGCGGAGCGCCTGTCACCGGCTGATGGACCATGCCCCGTCCGCCGTGATCGCGGCGTAGCGAGTGCCCGCAGGCAGGGCGACGCGTCCCTGGTAGTCGCCGATCTTGTTGACGAGAAGACTCCGGGTGTGGCCGCGGCTGTCCAACGCCCAGATGATGAAGTTCGCTTCACCGCTGTGCCGGATCGTCAGCCGGCGCAGGCCCTTGCTCGGAGCCGTGAGCCGAAGCACCTCCGCCCCCGTACCTCTGGCCTTGATCGCCCAGTAGCGGGCCTTGGTGATCGGAAGGACCTGGAGGGTCCAGGAGCCGTCAGCCTTGACGCTCAACGCACGGATCTTGGTGGCGCTGTCGATGTTGAAGGCGGCCGTGCCTTTGTAGTCCCCGATCGCGTTGGCGACCAGGCCCTCCTCCTTGCCGTCGGAGGCGAGCGCCCACACGATGAAGTTGGACTCACCCTGGTGGGTAGCCTTCACGATGCTCGGCGCGGACGTCGCAGGGATGCTGATCACGTCGTCGCCCTCGCCGCGATACGTGGTCGCGAATGTGACAGTGGCGTGGGCGGCGGCGGCCGGGGCCGAGACGAGGAAGGCCCCGGCGAGCGCGGCCAGGCCGGCGAGAGCACGTAAGCGAAGATGCATCTGTGGCTCCTGGGTGGAGACGATGTGGGCGAGGTAAGACGTGCGATGCCGTGGAACGGTGTACAGCCGCTCGGGTAAGTCGGGTCAGCGGGCCTCATGGTTCCGGCGGTGTTGCTCCACGAGCTGTGCCCACACCGCGCGCGCCGCCGCGTACCGGCCGCGACCGGCCTCCTCGTAGCGGGGCTGAACGGGCCTGCGTTCGTCCTTGAGCCGGGCGGCTCTGCGCAGGACGAGGAAGCTCCCGCCCTCGGCCGCCCACTCGTACGCGGCGCAGCAGCACGTCTCCGTGATCCGGGTCCGGCCTCGCGGGATGTGCGGCTCCCACACGATCACGAGATGCCTAGCCGCCGGCCCGGGTCTCGTGGTCGTCCGTCACCGGACCGCCCAGAGCTCGGCGTAGATCATGCATCCACCGCGCGAGGTGGGTCGCTCCCCGTACGCGTCGGCGAGCTCGGACACCGCCTGGTGGAGGTCGCTGTAGTTCCCTACCGGCTTGTCGTCGGGATAGTGCAGCTCGAACCGCACCTTCCTGGGGCTGGTCATCGTGATCAGGTTCAGGCTGCCGCCCGGCGAGGTGCGCTCCAGCCCGGCAAAGAACAGGTTCTCGACCAGGGCATGGGCGTCGGAGGCTCGGCTGGGCAGGTGCTGATGGGCGAGGGTGTACGCGACACGAGAGGCAGCGTCTGCTGCTTGGGCGAGCGCGGGGTAATCCTGGGTCCAGATCGGCACGGTCACCACCAGGGCACTGAGATCCGGATATCCGGATGAACTTTAGGATGTCCAGCTTGCAGGCTGGATATCCGGCCGTCAAGCTGGGTCGGTGGATCAACCCGCATACGTTCGGATCGCAGCCGACCTGAGGCGCCGCATCGCCACGGGCGAGCTCACTCCCGGCGCTCGACTGCCCGCGCGCCAAGAGCTCGCGGCCGAGTACCAGGCCGCCGAGGGCGTCGTCCGCGAGGCGACGCAGCTACTGCTACGAGAGGGACTGCTTGTGTCCCGGCCGGGTGCGGGCACCTTCGTACGGCAGCGCCCGCAACTCAGGTCTCTGGTGCGCTCATGGTTTCGGGAGCGCCGGGGCGGCTCACCGTTCCGTCAGCAGATGGCCGAGCAGGGCCGCCATGGCGCGTGGGAGTACGCCTCCGACACGATGCAGGCACCGGCCGAGATCCGGGAGCGGCTGGGCCTGGGTGAGCCGGACGGAGACCGCCACGACGTCATGCGCACCGTCTACACGTTCTCCTCCGACGACGAGGGCCCGTGGATGCTCTCCACCTCGTGGGAACCTCTCGCCATCACGAAGGGCACGCCGATCGCCTTCCCCGAGGCGGGCCCGCACGCGGGCGCGGGCGTGACGCACCGGATGGCGGCCATCGGCATCAGCGTGGACGCGTGGGACGAAGAGGTCTGGGCCCGGCCGGCCTCCCCTGACGAGGCGAAGCGGCTGGGTATCGGCACCGGGTCGATCGTGATGGTGGTCGAGCGCAGCTACTTCGCCGGCGAGCAGGTGGTGGAGACCGCCGACCTCATCGTCCCGGCGGAGACGACGAAGCTGGTCTTCAACGGACCCGTCGGCGAGAGCGGAGACCCGTCATCCGGTTGACGGGTTCGTTGCGATCTTGGGACTCCCTGAACATCTCTGTGATCCCCGGAGAGGCGACGCCGGATGCCCGACTTGGCGCTGATGGCCACGAAGTTGGAGACTCGCCAGTAATGTTCGGTCGATGATCAATACTGCGCAACCGATCAATGGTTGGGATGCCATCAACGCCGTGCTTCGTGAGCACTACGGCCGCGACACTCAATGGCCCGACTGGGCGCCGGAACGCCCCTACTCCCTGGGCGGCCATGACCCCCTGGACGCCATTCGCAACTACGACCACGACGACCCACGCCCTCACTGGCACATGGTCGGCTGCGGCTTGTCAGAGTTGTACGACAAGACCAGCGACATAGCCGAGCTGTCGGGCTGGGGCATCGAGTTCAGCCTGCGCGTGGCCAAGGACCCCGAGGACGCCGGACCTCCGATGTGGGCGGCCGTCATCCTCCAGCAACTGGCCAGATACGTGATCGTCCAACGCCCCTTCTCCCCTGGGCACACCATCCACGTCGCCCCCGGCTTCTTCAACGACCATCCAGGCCTGCCTGAGAACACCCCGACGGAGCTCGCGGCCCTGGCCTTCGCTGTCGACCCGGAACTGGGCACCATCGAGACGCCGAACGGCGCGCTCACGTTCCTTCAGGTCGCGGCGTTGACAGAGGCGGAGTACGCCGCCGCCCAGGGTGGCAACGCGCTGGCTGTCCTGGCCCGGATCGAGCAGGACGTTCCCCTTCACATGGTTGACCGCGGCCGCCCCAGCGTGCTGTGACGTTCGACCAGAGGCTAGACCGCCTTCTTGACCAGTAGCGCCACGCACTCCACGTGGTGGGTCATCGGGAAGGCGTCGAAGGCGCGCAGGTCCGTGAGGCCGTAGCCGCGCTCGTCCAGCCAGGCCAGGTCGCGGGCCAGGGTGGCCGGGTCGCAGGAGACGTAGACGATGCGTGGCGCCTCCAGGCCCGCGACGCGGTCCACCACCTCGCGGCCGAGGCCGGCGCGGGGCGGGTCCACCACGACCACGTCGGCGCGTTCGATCTGGAAGCGGTCCAGGGCCTCCTCGACCCGGCCCCGCTCCACGCGCGCCTGTGGGAGGTCGCGGAGGTTGGCGCGGGCGTCGCGGACCGCCGCCGCGTCCGACTCCAGGCCGAAGACGGCTCCCTCCGGTCCCACCGCCTCGGCCAGGCCGGCGGCGAACAGGCCCACGCCGCAGTAGAGGTCGAGCGCCCACTCCCCCGGCTCGGGGGCGGCGAAGGTCAGGACCGCGTCCAGCAGGGTCTCCGCGGCGCCGGGGTGGACCTGCCAGAAGCCGCTGCCCGACACCCGGAACTCCCGGTCGCCGACCCGTTCGCGCAGCACGCCCGAGCCGTGGCGCGGCACCGTGCGGCCCTTGCCCTGGTCGAGCAGGATCGAGGCCGGCGCGTCGAGGTCGGGCACGGGCACCGTGCGGCGCGGGCGCGGCTTGACCACCACGGCGCGGTCGCCGCCCGCGGAGGCGATCACCTCGACGCCCGCCGCCCCGGGCCACTCACGCAGCTCCGCGCCGACCGCCTCCACCTCCGGGTGGGCGATCAGGCACGCGTCGACGGGCTGGATGTCGTGGGAGCGGTGCTTGCGGAAGCCCGGCGCCCCGTCCGGTCGTACGGCGAGCTGGACACGGGTGCGCCAGCCGAGGCCGTCCGGCGCGCCCGGCACCTCCTCCACCACGACCTTCCGATCGATGCCGGCGAGCCTGCGCAACTGCTCGGCCACCACCTCGGCCTTGAGCGCGCGCTGGGCCTCCAGGGTGGCGTGCTGCCAGTCGCAGCCGCCGCACCGGCCGGGGCCGGCGTAGGGGCAGGGCGGCACGACGCGGTCGGGTGAGGGCTCCAGGATCTCCACGGCGTCGGCGCGGAGGAAGCGGGAGGTCTCCTCGGTCACGGCGGCGACGACGCGCTCGCCCGGCAGCGCGTGCCGGACGAACACCACGCGCCCTTCGTGCCGGGCGACGCACCAGCCTCCGTGCGCGACCGGGCCGACCGTGAGCTCCAAAGATGCCTGTTCCACTTCCACATCGACACCCTATGCCCCGCCCGCGCGGGTCCCGCACGTCGAAGGCCTCGTCGGCCGTCAGCCGGTCTGGATCTCCTTGTCCTTGGCGGCGTCGTCCCAGGACCGCCGCACCGAGCCAGGCGCGTACGGCTCCGGGCGGCCCTTGAGCCGGTCGGAGGAGTGGAGCTGCCACGGCACGCTCGTCACCATCACGCCGGGCTTGAACAGCAGCCGGGCCTTCAGCCGCAGCGCGCTCTGGTTGTGCAGCAGGTGCTCCCACCAGTGCCCGACCACGTACTCGGGGATGAAGACCGTCACCACGTCGCGCGGCGAACGGCGGCGCAGCGTCTTGACGTAGTCGAGGATCGGCTGGGTGATCTCCCGGTACGGCGAGTCGAGCATCTTGAGCGGCACCGGGATGCCGCGGCGCTCCCACTCGTCCTGGAGCTGGCGCGCCTCGGGGCCCTCCACGCCCACGCTGACGGCCTCCAGCGTGGACGGCCGGGTGGCGCGGGCGTAGGCGAGGGCCCGCATGGTGGGCTTGTGGATCTTGGAGACGAGCACGATGGCGTGGTTGCGCGCGGGCAGCATCGACGCGTCGTAGTCGCCAGTGATCTCCAGCTCGGCCGCCACGTTGTCGTAGTGCCGGCGGATGCCCTTCATCATGAGGAACAGGATCGGCATCGCCAGGCACACGATCCACGCGCCGACCAGGAACTTGGTGAGCAGCACGACGACGAGCACGATGCCGGTCATGACGCCGCCGAAGAAGTTGATGGTGCGCGAGCGGTGCATCCGGTGGCGGACCTGCGGGTCGGTCTCGGTCCTCAGGTGGCGCGTCCAGTGGATGACCATGCCGGTCTGGCTGAGGGTGAAGGAGACGAAGACGCCGACGATGTAGAGGTTCAGCAGGCGGCTGACGTCGGCCTGGAACCCCCACAGCAGCAGGCAGGCGCCGAGGGCGAGGAGGACGATGCCGTTGGAGAACGCGAGGCGGTCGCCGCGGGTGTGCAGCTGGCGCGGCAGGTAGCGGTCCTGGGCCAGGATCGAGCCGAGCACCGGAAAGCCGTTGAAGGCGGTGTTGGCGGCCAGGAACAGGATGAGGGCCGTCACCGCCGAGATCACCACGAACGGCGCCGAGCCGCCGCCGAAGACCGCGTCGGCCACCTGGGAGATGATCGGCTGCTGGTAGTAACCGGGGCCGACGGGCGTCCCGTCGGGCCTGAGCAGGTCGGTCGCCACCACGGACGGCTCGGCCACCTTCACCCCGGAGGCCAGGCCGAGCGCGATGATGCCGCCGAACATGGTGATCGCGACCAGGCCCATCATGAGCAGGGTGGTCGCGGCGTTCTTGCTCTTGGGCTTGCGGAAGGCCGGCACGCCGTTGCTGATGGCCTCGACGCCGGTCAGCGCCGCGCAGCCGGAGGAGAACGCCCGCAGCACGAGGAACGCGGCGGCGAACCCCGCCAGGTCGCTCTGCTCCGGGACGATGTCGAAGTCGGCGCTGGGCGCGTGCAGCTGGTCGCCGAGCACCAGCAGCCGGAACCCGCCCCACAGGACGAGGCCGATCACCGCGGCCATGAACGCGTACGTCGGGACGGCGAAGGCGGCGCCCGACTCGCGCAGGCCGCGCAGGTTGACCACGGTGAGCAGGATGACGATGGTGATGGCGACCGCGGGCTTGTTCTCGGCGACGAACGGGATGGTGGCGCCCACGTAGTCGACGCCGTTGGCCACGGACACGGCCACGGTCAGCACGTAGTCGACCATGAGGGCGCTGGCCACGGTGAGCCCGGCGTTCTTCCCGAGGTTGGTGGTGGCCACCTCGTAGTCGCCGCCGCCGCTGGGATAGGCGTGGACGTTCTGCCGGTACGACGCGACGACCGTCAGCATGACCAGCACCACGGCGAGCGCGATCCACGGGCTGTAGCTGTAGAACGAGACGCCGGCCAGCGAGAGGATGACGAGGATCTCCTGCGGCGCGTACGCCACGGAGGACAGGGCGTCGCTGGCGAACACCGGCAGCGCGATGCGCTTGGGCAGCAGCTGCTCGTGCAGTTGCCCGCTCCGCAGCGCCCGGCCTACCAGGACGCGTTTCAGAAGATCTGTCACCTTCGCCACGTAACCAGAGCCTAGTCCCCGATTCGGCCACGCAGCCGAGCGCTCCCCTATCAGGCCATACTGGTGTCGAGCAACCGGCCGACCGCGAGATGCGGGGGAGTATGCATATAGTGATCATGGGATGCGGGCGGGTCGGATCGACCCTGGCTCACATTCTCGAAGACGGCGGCCATTCGGTCGCGATCATCGACCGCGATCCGCAGGCGTTCCGCCGGCTGCGGGCGGGGTTCCGCGGCCGGCGGGTGACGGGCATCGGCTTCGACCGCGACGTGCTCACCGACGCCGGCATCGAGTCCGCCACCGCGTACGTGGCCGTCTCCAGCGGGGACAACTCCAACATCATCTCGGCCCGGGTGGCCCGGGAGACGTTCGGCGTGGACAACGTCGTGGCCCGGATCTACGACCCTCGCCGGGCCGAGGTCTACCAGCGGCTGGGCATCCCCACGGTGGCCACCGTGCGCTGGACGGCCGACCAGATCCTGCGGCGCATCCTGCCGGAGGGGGCCGAGCCGCTGTGGCGCGACCCGACCGGCCGGGTCGTCCTGGCCGAGGTGCCCGTCCACCCGTCCTGGGTCGGCACGCGCGCCGTCGACCTGGAGCCCAGGGCGAGGTGCCGGGCCGCGTTCATCAACCGGATGGGCGAGTCGCTGGTCGTCGCGGACGACACAGTGCTCCAGGAGGGCGACATCCTGCACGTCATCGCCGCCGAGAACGACATGGACCGGATCAACAAGGTGCTCGCCGCCGCACCGGAGAAGGACGACTGATGCGCGTCGCGATCGCGGGGGCCGGGGCCGTGGGCCGGTCCATCGCCGCCGAGCTGCTGGAGAACGGGCACGAGATTCTCCTCATCGACGTGGATCCCAAGGCCATCAAGATCGACAGCGTGCCGCGGGCGGAGTGGCTGCTGGCCGACGCCTGCGAGATCGCCTCGCTGGACGAGGCGGGCCTGAACAACTGCCACGTGGTCGTCGCCTCCACCGGCGACGACAAGGTCAACCTGGTGGTGTCGCTGCTGGCCAAGACCGAGTACGGCGTGCCGAGGGTGGTCGCCCGGATCAACCATCCCAACAACGAGTGGCTGTTCAACGAGTCGTGGGGCGTGGACGTGGCCGTCTCGACGCCGCGCCTGCTGAGCGCGCTCGTCGAGGAGGCGGTCAGCGTCGGCGACCTGGTGCGGCTGCTGACGTTCCGCCAGGGGCAGGCCAACCTGGTGGAGCTCACGCTCGCCGAGGACGCGCCGGTGGTGGGCCAGCGGGCCGGCTCGGTGCCGTGGCCGGCCGACTCGGCGCTCGTGGCGATCCTGCGCGAGGGCAGCGTGCTGGTGCCCTCCGACGACGACCCGCTGGAGGCGGGCGACGAGCTGCTGTTCGTCGCCACCCAGGAGGTCGAGCAGGAGCTCGCCCACCTGCTGTCGCAGCACTGACCCGGTCCCGCCGACACGGGCGGGACCGGGCCTCACGGCTTGTCGTGGGGTGGGGGCGGGTCAGACAGGGGCGACGGGGTTGATCGGGGTGCGGCCGCGGCCGAGGACCCAGATCATGGCGGTCAGGGCCGCGATCTGCAGCGGCCACCCCATGGCGATCTTGGTGACGCCCAGCGCCGCCACCGCCTCGTCCCCGCCGAACAGGTAGACCGGAAGCTGCACCGCCACCCGCACCACGCACGGGATCATGAGCAGCCACGTCAGCCGGGAGCAGAGCCGGACGACGCCCGGGTCCTTGCGCCACCCCGTCGGGTCGCCGGTCACCGAGCCGATGAGGAACCCGACCACGGGCCAGCGGGCGACGACGGACAGCAGCATGGCCACCGCGTAGGCGCCGTTCCACAGGATGCCCGGCAGGAAGTAGTCCTTGGCGTCGCCGGTGCGGCTGGCGAAGAAGGCGCCGATCGCGATGCCGATCAGGCTGTTGATGACGAACTGCGGCGTCGAGCGCTGCAGGACCCGCGCGAGCAGCAGCAGCACCGACAGCGAGACGCTGACGATGAGCGACAGCTTCAGCTCCTCGGTGGAGATCCAGGCCAGCGTGAACGCCGCCGTCGGCACCGCCGCCTCGATGATGCCCCGCACGCCGCCGAACGCCTTGGAGAGCTGGGCTCGAACGGCTGCCTCCACGGTGTCGTGGGCGGCGTCTCCGGCCTCGGCCTTCACCTGATCAACTCCCTGGGCGCAGCTCGTAGCGCGGATTGAACATCACCTTGCGGCCGTCCTGCATGCTCACCAGGCCCTCGGCCTTGACGATCCGGCCGGGCTCGATGCCCGCGATCTTGCGGCGGCCGAGCCAGACCAGGTCGATCACGTCGGACCCGTCGTACAGCTCCGCCTCGAGCGCGGGGGCTCCTCCCCTCGGCCGCAGCGTCACCGTACGTAGCGTACCGGCTACACAGAACCGGCGTCTGCCGCCACACGAGGCGATCGGCGTCGCGCCCGTCTGCTCGGCGTCCTGGCGCAGCATCTGCGCCTCGATCTCGGACTGGGGTGAGGCCAGCCGACTGAAGAACCCGCGCAACCCCCGTTTGGGAGTCCCTGCCGTAGTCATGATGAAACAGCCTATGCGATGGGAGGCCGTCAGCGAATCTCGCTGATCTCAGGTCCGCGCCGGAAGGGGTTGAGGCCCGTCCGGTCCTCGTCCGGGACGCCGTGCTCGTTGGGGCGGCGCAGCGCGATCGGCTCCTCGCGCGCCATCGGCTCGGTGCCGCGGACGACGACGACGTCGCGCAGGAAGTCGAGGAACGGCGCGGCGAGGGCCTCGTCGGCGGCGGCCGGGCCGTGGACGACGGCGAGCAGGAACCAGCGCGGCCCGTCGACCCCGAGGTAGCGCGCCTGGCGGGTCTGGCCGTCGGCGGTGATCTCGCCGCTCAGCTCGGCGCCGAACGGTCCCTCGCGCCCCTGGAGGGACGGCACCTGCTGAGTGATCTTGGTCCTGACCTCGTCCCACAGCCCCATGGACCGGGGCGCGGCCAGCGCCTGGAGCTGGAGCGTGCTGTCGTCGTGGATGACGACGACACCGATGTGCTGGTCGCCGACGGAGGCCAGCCGTACATCGAAGTCGGGGTTGTGCGGCAGCAGCAGGCCACCGAGGTCGACCCGGTCGTGCTCGGGGTGGGGCTCGTCGGAGTCCCACGGACCGGACTCGCGCATGGGCTCGGCCGGGGCCTTGGCCGAGTCGGCCGGCCCCTGCGGATGCTCGCGACGACGGCGTCGGAACACGTCTCTCACTCTCCCTGGTCAGTGCTCTGTGAACCCTGTCGGCGGCCGGACCCCGGTCAGCGCCCCGTCGAGCCGAACCCGCCCGCGCCCCGCGCCGACCCCGGCAGCTCCGCCACCTCGCGGAAGGCCGCCCGCTCGACCCGCTGGACGACGAGCTGGGCGATGCGGTCGCCGCGCCGCACCCGGAACGGCTCCCTGGCATCGGTGTTGATCATCGTCACCTTGATCTCGCCCCGGTAGCCGGCGTCGACCGTGCCGGGCGCGTTGACCAGGGTGACGCCGTGCCGGGAGGCCAGGCCGGAGCGCGGGTGGACGAACGCGGCGTAGCCGTCGGGCAGCGCGATGGCGACGCCGGTCGGCACCACCGCGCGCTCGCCGGGCGCGAGCTCGGCGTCGCATGCGGCGCGCAGGTCGGCGCCCGCGTCACCCGGATGGGCGTACGAGGGCGCCGGCAGGCCGGGGTCGAGCCGCTGGATGAGGATCTCCAGCGGGGCCTCGGCCGGGGCGTCCGTGGGCGTTCCGGGCCGGAGCCCCGCCGCGTCGCGGTCGGTCGCGGTCACGGGTTCACCTCGTCGTGGTGCTCCGGGGCGCCGATGCGCCCCTCAGCCTCAAGGTACGCCCTCCGGAGAGTGATCCGGTCACACCCGGTGCCCGGGTGGAGTGTCGTGCGGGGCCATGAGGCCGGTGGAGCGGTACGGGTCACGAGTGACGAGATTACTCGCTGTCGGCCGGCCTTTCGCCGCCTGGCACTCCCGCCGCGGCGGGGGCGCCGCCGGGAAGCGCCCGCGCCGGCTCGGGACGCTCGCCGTCGCCGGTCGGCTCTCCCGCGCCACCGTCCTCGCCCGGCGGCTCTCCCCCGGCGTCGTCCTCGCCCGCGTGCTCTCCCGGTGGCAGGGCCGGTGGGTCGTGCCGCAGCTCGGGCAGCGCCCGGTAGATCACCGCCGCGACCGGGACGGCGACCGCCGCCCCGGCGATGCCGCCGAGGATGCCGCCCACGGCCAGGACGAGGATGATGGCCAGCGGGTGGAAGTTGAGGGCCCGGCCGACGATGAGCGGCTGGAGCACATGGTTCTCCAGCTGCTGCTCGACCACGAGGACGCCGACGAAGATCAGGGCGTAGACGGGGCCCTTGGCGCCCAGCGTGACGAGCGTGGCGACCGTGCCGGCGAAGAAGATGCCGACGATGGGGATGAAGCTGGCGAAGAAGATGAGCACGGCCAGCGGCGCCCACAGCGGCACGCCCATGCCGGCCAGCACGATGCCCATGATGAGGCCGTGGACGGCGGCGACGGCCACGGTGCCCTGCACGTAGTGCGAGAGCGTGGTCCACGCCGCGCGGCCCGCCCGGTCGACGCGCGGCGCCATCTCGCCGAAGGCGCGCAGGAACCACGACCAGATCCGGTCGCCGTCCTTCAGCAGGAAGAACGTGACGAACAGCAGCAGCACGATCGAGGCGAGCACCTCGAAGGCGACGGCGCCCGCGGTCAGCACCGTGCCGGTGATGGCGCTGCGCTGGGTGTTGACCATGTTCGCGATCTCGTCGACGTAGTCGGTGATCTGCGCCTGCTTGAGGTGCAGCGGGCCGGTGATGAGCCACTTCTGCACCTCGCGCGAGGTCGCCTGGACCTGCTGGACGAGATTGGGGAACTCCTCGGTGGCGCGGGCGCCGACCAGCCAGCCGGTGCCGGCGAGCACGGCCAGCGCGACCAGCATGGTGATCCAGGTGGCGTAGATGGGCCGCATCCCGGCCTCGCGCAGGCTCCTGGCCAGGGGGAACAGCAGCGCCGTCAGCAGGAGGGCGACCGCCACGGGCAGGGCGACGAAGCTGAGCCGCCCGACGCCCTGCGCGAAGAAGTAGACCACCACGCCGACGAGGATCAGGCACCCCGACCATGCGGCCATCTTGGCCAGCACGGGAGGCACGAGCTTGGTGGGGCGGTCTCTCAGCACATCCCCAGACTGGCACGTCCGGCGCCGGGATGCGCGCCCTTGAACGATCGGGCGTCCCCGGCGCCGGGGCACCAGGGACGTCAGGGGGTCTCGGTGAGGGCGACCTCCACCGCGAACTCGGGCCCGTCCCGCAGGACGAACTCCTCGACGTTGCCCGCCCCGCACAGGTCGTCCTGCGCGAGCCGGACGAGCCCGGCCTCGGGTCCGGACACCGTGAGGCGGGACACCTCGGCGCGCATGGACAGCTTGGCCTCCGACTTGGCCTTGCGCACGCGCCGGAGCACCTCGGAGGCCACGGTCAGCACGGCCGGGTCGCCGGTCCCGCGCTCGACGGCCGGCCAGGCGGAGCGGTGGACGGAGCCGGGCCGCCACCACGACCACACCTCCTCGGTGACGAACGGCAGGAAGGGCGCGAACAGCCGCAGCAGCGCGTCGAGCGCGAGCCGCAGGGCCGCGTGGGCGGAGGCGGCGGCCGCGCCGGACTCGTAGGCGCGGGCCTTGACCAGCTCCAGGTAGTCGTCGCAGAACGACCAGAAGAACCGCTCGGCCGCCTCCAGGGCTCTGGTGTAGTCGTAGTCCTCGAACGCCCGGGTGGCCTCGTCCACCACGTCGGCCAGCCCGGCCAGCATGGACAGGTCGAGCGGCTCGGTCACCTCGACGTCGGCCTCGGGGAAGCCGAGCACGAACTTCGAGGCGTTGAGGATCTTGATGGCGAGCCGCCGCCCGACCTTGATCTGCCCGGTGTCGAACGCGGTGTCGGTGCCGGGCCGCCCGCTGGCCGCCCAGTAGCGGACCGCGTCGGAGCCGTACTCCTCCAGCAGCCCGAGCGGCGTCGTGACGTTGCCCTTGGACTTGGACATCTTCTTGCGGTCGGGGTCGAGGATCCACCCGGAGATGGACACGTCGCTCCACGGCAGCGTGCCGAACTCCTGGTGGGCCCGGACCACGGTGGAGAACAGCCAGGTGCGGATGATCTCGTGGGCCTGCGGGCGCAGGTCCATGGGGAAGACCCGCGCGAACAGGTCAGGGTCGCGCTCCCACCCGCCCGCGATCTCCGGCGTGAGGGAGGAGGTGGCCCAGGTGTCCATGACGTCCGGGTCGCCGACGAACCCGCCGGGCTTGCCCCGCTGGTCCTCGGTGTAACCCTCGGGGACCTGCGACGACGGGTCCACCGGCAGCAGGTCCTCGGGCGGCAGCAGCGGCCGGGTGTGGTCGGGCTCGCCGGCGTCGTCCAGCGGGTACCAGACGGGGAACGGCACGCCGAAGAAGCGCTGCCGGGAGATCAGCCAGTCGCCGGCCAGGCCCTGCACCCAGTTGTCGTAGCGGACCCGCATGTGCGGCGGGTGCCAGCTCAGCTCCGAGCCCCGGCCGAGCAGCCGCTCGCGCAGCTCGGCGTCGCGCCCGCCGTTGCGGATGTACCACTGGCGGGTGGTGACGATCTCCAGGGGCCGGTCCCCCTTCTCGTAGAACTTGACCGTGCGCTGGACCGGCCGCGGCTCGCCGTCGAGGTCGCCGGACTCGCGCAGCAGCTCCACGATGCGCTCGCGGGCGCTGTGGACCGTCTTTCCGGCCAGCTGCTCGTACGGCTCGCGCTCGGCGCCCTCCGGGGGCTCGGGCAGCAGCCGCCCGTCGCGGCCGATGACGGGCCGGGTGGGCAGCCCGAGCTCGCGCCACCAGGTGACGTCGGTCAGGTCGCCGAACGTGCAGATCATCGCGATGCCGGAGCCCTTGTCGGGCTCGGCGAGGTGGTGGGCGAGGACCGGCACCTCGACGCCGAACAGCGGCGACAGCGCCGACGTGCCGAACAGCGGCTGGTAGCGCTCGTCGTCGGGGTGGGCGACCAGCGCCACGCAGGCGGGGATCAGCTCGGGCCGGGTGGTCTCGATCCAGATGGGCCCCTTCTCGCCGTAGAAGGAGATCCGGTGGAACGCGCCCGGCCACTCGCGGTCCTCCAGCTCGGCCTGGGCGACGGCGGTGCGGAAGGTGACGTCCCACAGCGTCGGCGCCTCGGCCATGTACGCCTCGCCGCGGGCGAGGTTGCGCAGGAACGCCCGCTGGGAGGCGGCCCGCGCGGCGCCGTCGATGGTGGCGTACGTCATCGACCAGTCGACCGACAGCCCGAGGCGGCGCCACAGGTCCTCGAACGCCTTCTCGTCCTCGGTGGTCAGCCGCTCGCACAGCTCGATGAAGTTGCCCCGCGAGATCGGCACCTGCCGCTTGGGGTCGGGCTTGGCGGGAGGTGTGAAGTCGCGGTCGTAGGGCACCGAGGGGTCACAGCGGACGCCGAAGTGGTTCTGCACGCGGCGCTCGGTGGGCAGGCCGTTGTCGTCCCAGCCCATGGGGTAGAACACCTCACGCCCGCGCATCCGCTGGAAGCGGGCGATGGTGTCGGTGTGGGTGTAGGAGAAGACGTGACCCACGTGCAGCGAGCCGGAGACGGTCGGAGGGGGCGTGTCGATCGAGTAGATCTGCTCACGCGTCTTCGACCGGTCGAAGCGGTAGGTGCCCTCCTGCTCCCAGCGGGCTACCCATACCTGCTCCAAGCCGTCGAGAGACGGTTTTTCCGGCATGGCGGCATGGCGTAGTCGCTGTTGAGTCATGCCTCCATATGGTACGGCTTCGCGGGTCACGCCAGCGTTGCAGACTAGGGTTCGTTACAGAGGGGAAGGAGACGTCCGTATGGCAGATGAGAGGCCGGACCTGGCCTGGCGGGTCATCGGCGGGCTGATGGGACTGGCGACCGCGTGGGTGGCGCGCAAGGCCCTCGGGTTCGTCTGGGTGAAGGCGACGGGCAAGGAGCCGCCTGTCGATCCCGACTCCCCCGAGGTCGGCATGGGCGAGGCCATCGGCTACGCGGTGCTCATGGGCGTCGGCATGTCGGTGGCGCAGATCGTGGTCAATCGGACTGCCAAGAAGCGCTATGAGGCGTGGCGGTCGGTGAAGCAGGTGACTCGAGTGCCGTGAGGAACTCGCTCGCCCAGCGGTCCACGTCGTAGGTGGCGACCCGGCGGCGCATCGTGCGCATCCGCCGGGACAGCTCGTGCGGCGTGGCCCGCATGGCGGCGATCATCTGCCGCTTGACGTCCTCTATGTCGTACGGGTTGACCAGGTACGCCTGGCGCAGCTCGTCCGCGGCCCCGGTGAACTCGCTGAGCACGAGCGCGCCGTGCAGGTCCTGGTGGCAGGAGACGTACTCCTTGGCGACGAGGTTCATGCCGTCGCGCAGGGGCGTGACGACCATGACGTCGGCGGCCAGGTAGAGCGCGGCCAGCTCCTCGCGGCCGTACGACTGGTGGAAGTACTGGATGGGCTGCAGGCCGAGCATCGCGTGCTCGCCGTTGATCCGGCCCACCTGGAGCTCGATGTCGTCGCGCAGCCGCTTGTACTCCTCGACCCGCTCCCGGCTGGGCGTGGCGATCTGCACGAACACCGCCTCGTTGGGGGCGAGCGTCCCCTCCTTGAGCAGCTCGCCGAACGCCTCCAGGCGCTGGCCGATGCCCTTGGTGTAGTCGAGGCGGTCCACGCCGAGCAGCATGTGCTCGGGGTCGCCGAGCTCGGCCCGGATCTCCTTGGCGCGCTGGATGATGTGCGGCTCGCGCACCAGCGAGTCGAGCTCGCCGAAGTCGACGGAGATCGGGAACGCCTGCGTGGTGACGGTCCGGTCCTCCACGAAGATCTCGTTCCCCTTGTACGGCAGGCCGAGCAGGCGGCGGCAGAGCCGGCGGAAGTTGGCGGCGCCGCCGGGCAGCTGGAAGCCGACGAGGTCGGCCCCGAGCAGACCCTCGACGAGCTCCTTGCGCCAGGGCAGCCGCCAGAACAGCTCGACCGGCGGGAACGGGATGTGCAGGAAGAAGCCGATCCGCAGGTCGGGCCGGAGCTTGCGGAGCATGGCGGGCACGAGCTGGAGCTGGTAGTCCTGCACCCAGACGACGGCGCCCTCGTCGGCGGCCTCGGCCGCGGCGACGGCGAAGCGCTCGTTGACGGCGCGGTAGGCCTCCCACGTCTCCCGGTCGAAGACCGGCGGCGCGACCACGTCGTGGTAGAGCGGCCACAGCGTGGCGTTGGAGAAGCCCTCGTAGTACAGCTCGACCTCGCGGGCCGACAGCGGCACCGGGATGAGGCTCATGCCGCCCTGTTCCAGGGGCTCCAGTTTCTCGTCGGGGGCGCCGTGCCACCCGAGCCAGGCGCCGTGACGGCGCTGCATCACCGGCGCGATGGCGGTCACGAGCCCGCCGGGGCTCCTGCGCCACGAGGCCGTTCCGTCGGGCTCGACCGTGCGATCCACCGGCAACCGGTTGGCGACGATCAGGAACGAGCTACGGCCACTCACCCAAGTCCTCCTAGGCTCACCTGTGCGGGAGCCGCGACACACGGCTTCCGGCGCCCGCCGCCGAGCCTCGCCGCCGCATCACCGCCCTCGCGCCGGGAGCGTGCGTCGCCGCGAGCTCGCGTACGGAACGGCGCCCTTAGACCCTGCCCAGGACCTGCGAAAACAAACGTGAATGCCGCATATCACACACAACGGACGTTTCCCATATATACGGGCAACGGGCGGCGTTCACCCCTCGGCCGGGCGGCGGGACTGGACCATGTGGAAGCGGCCGGCGACGAAGGACGGGTCCGTGAGCGAGGCCGTGGCCGCCGGGTTGGCCCCCGTACCGTGGTAGTCGCTGAAGGCCGCCGACTGGTTGACGAACACTCCGCCCTCCAGGTTGCACGACAGGTTGACCCCCGCCTCCAGGGCCGCCCGCTCGGCCTGCGCCAGCACCTCGGGCGACGTCGAGTACACCGCCGCCGTGAGCGCGCCCCGCGCGGCGGTCACCCGGCGCAGCAGGCCCAGGCTCTCCTCCGTCGAGGCCGTGGGCACGACGAACGCGATCGGCCCGAAGTGCTCACGCCCGTACACGTCCTCACGGCCGGCGTCCACGCGGACGATCACGGGCGTGCGCACGACCGCGTCGGGGAAGGCGGGGTGCTTGAGCGCCCGGGACTCCAGCACCACCTCGCCCAGCGACGGCGCGGCCTCCAGACGGGCCAGCACGTCCGGGTTGACGATCGCGCCGGTGAGCTCCACCGCGCGCGCCTCGTCGCCCAGCAGCCGCCCGACGGCCCCGGCGAGTCCCGCCGCCACCTCCTCGAAGCTCTTGTGCCCCTCGTCGGTCTCGATGCCGCCGGCGGGGATGAGGATGTTCTGCGGGGTGGTGCACATCTGCCCGCTGTAGAGCGACAGCGAGAACGCCAGGTTGCCGAGCATGCCGCGGAAGGAGCCGGCCGAGTCGACGACGACCGTGTTGACCCCGGCCTTCTCGGTGTGGACGAGCGCCTGGCGGGCGTTGGCCTCCAGCCACTGGCCGAACTCGGTGGACCCGGTGAAGTCCACGATCCGCACGCCGGGATGGGTGGCGAGGGTCACGGCCAGGCCCCGGCCCTCCTCCACGGCCAGCGACACCAGCGCCGGGTCGAAGCCGGCCTCGGCGAGGACCTCGCGGGCGATGCCCACGGTGATCGCCAGGGGCAGGATCGCCCGCGGGTGCGGCTTGACGATCACCGGGTTGCCGGTGACCAGCGACGCGAACAGCCCCGGGTAGGCGTTCCAGGTCGGGAAGGTGTTGCAGCCGATCACCACCGCGACGCCGCGCGGCACGGCCGTGAAGGTCTTGGTCATGACCAGCGGGTCGCCCTTGGCCGGCTTCTCCCAGCGGGCCGAGGCGGCCGAGACGGTCATGGCGGCGTGGCCGTACGCGATGGCCTCCAGCGCGCGGTCCTGCGCGTGCGGCCCGCCGGCCTGGAAGGCCATCACGAACGCCTGCCCGGTGGTGTGCTGCACCGCGTGCGCGAGCTCGAACGAGCGCTGGTTGATCCGGTGGACGATCTCCACGCAGGCGAGCGCGCGGGCGTCGGGCCCGGCGTCGCGCCAGGCCGGCATAGCGGCCTTGGCCGCCTCGACGAGCAGCCCGGCGTCCGGCTCGGGGTAGGTGACGCCGAGGTCGAGCCCGTACGGCGAGCGCTCCGCGCCGACCCACCCGCCGGTGCCCGGCTGGTCCAGCTCGAACGGCTTGCCCAGGTGGGCCTCGAACGCGGCCTTGCCCCGCTCGGCCGCCCCCTCGCCGTAGACCCGCGGTGACGGGGACTCGGGGTAGGCGCTCCAGTAGCCCCGGCCGGCGATGGCCGCGAGGGCCCGGTCGAGAGTCTCGCGATGCTGGTCGAACATGCTTTTCCGACCTCTCTTGCCGCAGTTCGGGCAGACGCTGACGTGTTTACCGAACATTCGGTCAGTTGACAAGCGAGACATCCGGGCGGGGGCAGAAGCGGGTGGTCCGCAACCGAGATACGCGACTGGGGATAATGGCGCCATGGCCGTACAACCTCGCCAGGGCAGGCGGGGGCACGATCCCGAGTCCGTCCTGGCGATCGCCGTGGACGTCTTCAACGAGCGCGGCTACGACGGCACCAGCATGGAGGACCTGGCCAGGGCGCTGGGGGTCACGAAGTCGGCCATCTACCACCACGTGGCGGGCAAGGAGCAGCTGCTCGCGCTGGCGCTCGACCGGGCGCTGGACGGCCTGTCGGAGCTGGTCGCCGACGAGCGGGCCGGCTCCGGGCCGGCGATCGAGCGCCTGGAGTGGGTGGTGCGGGAGAGTGTCCGCATCCTGGTGGACCGCCTGCCGTACGTGACGCTGCTGCTGCGCGTGCGGGGCAACAGCGCGACCGAGCGGCGGGCGCTGGAGCGGCGGCGCGCCTTCGACGCCTTCGTCAGCCACCTGGTGAAGGAGGCGGCGGCCGAGGGCGCGATCCGGCCCGACCTGGACCCGGCGCTGGTGACGCGGCTGCTGTTCGGGGCGGTCAACTCGATCACCGAGTGGTACCGCCCCGCGCGCGGCTCCGCGGACGACCTGGCGGACACGCTGGTGCGGATGACCTTCGACGGCCTGCGCGGTCCGGACGCCTAGCGGCCGATCCCGCGCTGGGGCGGCGGAGGGGGCAGCTTGCCGCGCAGGTCGTCGCGGATGGCCTGGCCGAGCTTCTTGGTGGCCATGCGGTTGAGCGTGCCCCCGGCCACGGCGCCGGTGAGGAACGGGCCGAGTGTGGTCAGGTGGCGGCCGAGCGTGCGCATGAGGCGGTTGCGCAGAGCCGTCTTGGTGGCCGCGCCGAGCGCGAGGGTGACGGACGCGGGGGCGAGGGGGTCGATCCCGCGCTGCCTGGCCCAGGCGGCGGTGAACGCGGCGGCGCGCTGCGGGCCGGTGCCCTGGACGCGCACGCCGTAGACCTCGTGCAGCTCGGCGAGGAGCTTGACCTCGATGGCGGCCACCACGATGGTCTCGGCCACGAGCTGGGCCGGGGCCGACAGAAGGAGGGGCGGCGCGGCGAACTCGGCCGCGGCGAGCGCTCCGCCGATGGCGCCGACCGTCATGGTGGCCTTCTGGGCGGTGCGGATGAGGTCGTCGGCGAGCTGCTCGCCGGTCAGGCCATGGTGGTGCTCGGAGAGAGTGTGGAGGTCGCGGATGGGGATGCGGGGCGCGATGCTGAGGAAGATGTCGGCCAGCCAGCGGCCCCGCCCGGTGCCCTCGGCGCGCGCCTTCCACTGGCCGGAGCTCAGGCTGCGGGCTAGACGGCCGAGCAGCCTGCGCCGCTCGGCCGGCTCCAGCTGGCCGGGCTCGGTGAGCTTGCCGACGAGCTCGCCGACCTCCGATTCGGTGCCGGCGAGCTCGTCGTCCGGCCGCGGGTCCCGGTCCTGCCGGTCCCCGTCCTGCCGGTGTCGGTCGTCCTTGTGGTCGTGCGGCTCGTCGCTGTCTCGCTGATGCCTGTCCGGTCGGGCCACGCGGAAGCCTCCGTCCTCTGGTCGCGACAGCTCGTTGCCCAGGCGGCGTCGTTCCATGCCGCCGCGGGCGAGCTGTCTCGCTCCGTGGTCAGGCCGCGCACTCCCGGCAGACCTGCTGGCCGTTCTTCTCGGAGGCCAGCTGGCTGCGGTGGTGCACGAGGAAACACCGCGAGCAGGTGAACTCGTCGGCCTGGCGCGGGATCACCCGCAGGCTGAGTTCTTCGTTGGACAGATCCGCGCCGGGCAGCTCTAGCGATTCGGCGAGATCGGTCTCGTCGATGTCGATGCTGCCGGACGACTTGTCGGTGCGCCTGGCCTGCAGCTCCTGCAGGCTGTCCTCACCGAGGTCGTCGTCTGTCTTGCGCGGGCTGTCGTAGTCGGTAGCCATGGTGCTACTCCATCCCCCTCATCCATATGTCTTCGCGCTCGTCGCGCGTCTTCTAACGTCTGGCAGGTGTGTCTTGTGCCCGCTCCGGTGGGGAGATTGTGCATCGGTACCCCGGTTGAACGAACACTGAACCTCCCAACACGTCAGGGCCTTCTGCCATCGGCAATGGTTAGCCAAATATGGCCAAACCCACAGCCTGGCGTCCCGCACCACCGTGTTCGACGGCACATCCAACCACATGTGCGGCAAGAACGAGACGCCCCCACCCGACCAACACGCCGGATCAGCGACTCGGAAGCCGGATGGTCACCACAAGTCCTCCGCCCTCTCGTGGCACGGCGGTCACGTTGCCGCCGTGAGCCTGCACCACGGCGCGCACGATGGACAGTCCGAGGCCGGCCCCCTTGGCCGAGTCCACGCGGTCCGCGTGGAGCCTTCTGAACGGCTCGAAAAGGCTGTTGACCTCGTACGCCGGGACGTGCTGTCCCGTGTTGGCCACCTGAACAACCAAGGCCCCGTCCACCATTCCCGTCCGAATCCAGACTTTTCCGTTCTCGGGGGCGTTGTACTTGACGGCGTTCTCCAGCAGGTTGCTCACGGAGCGTTCCAGGAGCACCGGGTCGCCCACGGTCGGCGCGCTCACCAGCTCGGTCGTGATCGTGACCCCGTGCTCCTCGGCGAACGGCGTCACCTGCTCGACGGCGGACGTGGCCACGTCCTTGACGTCCAGCGGCTTGCGCACCGCCAGCTCCCGCTCGCTGCGCGCCAGCAGCAGCAGGCCCTCGATGAGCTTCTCGTTGCGGGCGTTGACCTCCAGGAGGGTACGGCCCAGCGCCTTGAGGTCCTCCGACGCCTCCGGATCGGACAGGGCGATCTCCAGCACCGTCCGGTTGATGGTCAGCGGGGTGCGCAGCTCGTGGGAGGCGTTGGCCACGAACCGGCGCTGGGTGTCGAAGGCGACGTTGAGCCGCGTGAGCATGGCGTCGAAGGTGTCGGCCAGCTCCTTCAGCTCGTCGTCGGGGCCCCGCAGGTCGATGCGCTGGTGGGCGAGGTTGCTCTCCGACAGCTTGCGGGCCGTGGTCGTCATCTGGGTCACCGGGCGCAGCGCCCGGTCGGCGACGAAGTAGCCGAGGATGAGGGCCAGGATGCCCACGCCCACCAGAGCGAGCACGGAGCTGCTCAGCAGGACGTCGCGCGCCGTCTGCACGGCCTGCTGCTGCGCGATGCCCCACCGGCGCTGCGTGATGGCGGCGTCGATCGGATCGACGCCGCTCAGGTCCAGCGGCAGCCACGCCTCGTCGATGGCCCGCCCGACGATCGCGTAGATGGAGAACAGCAGCACGCCGGCCGCCACCAGGAACAGCGCGCTGTAGGTGAGGGTGAGCCGCCAGCGGATGCTGACCCTGCCGGGCAGCTCCCTCACCAGCTCGCGCGCCGACCGCTGGACGGGCGCGTAGCTGGGCGGCGGCGGGCCGTCCCAGACCGGCGGGCCGCTCGGCGGCGGCGCCTCGTTCGGCCGGGTGGCCTTGCGCTCCGAATGCGGGCTGATCATGGGGTGCGTGGGCACCGGATTCTCGCGCCGCTCCTGCCTCTCGGTCACACAGCCCCCTCCGCCGGGCCCCTCGCCCGCCCCTTCACCGGCCCTGTGACGACACCGCCCGGGAGGGCACGGCTCACAGCTTGTACCCCACCCCGGGCACGGTCTCGATCACCTGCGGGTCGCCCAGCTTCTTGCGCAGCGTCATCATGGTGACCCGCACCACGTTGGTGAACGGGTCGATGTTCTCGTCCCATGCCTTGTCCAGCAGGTCCTCCTGGCTGACGACGGCGCCCTCGGCGCGCATCAGCTCCTCCAGGACCGCGAACTCCTTCTTGGTGAGCATGATCTCCCGGCCGTCGCGCTCGACCAGCCGCTTGCCCGGGTCGAGGCGGACACCGGCCCGCTCCAGCACCGGCGGCAGCGCCGGGGCCGAGCGGCGGCCGAGCGCCCGCACCCGGGCGACCAGCTCGATGAACACGAACGGCTTGGCGAGGTAGTCGTCGGCCCCCAGGCCCAGCCCCTCCACCTTGTCGTCCACGTCGCCCGAGGCGGTGAGCATGAGAATCCGCGAGGCCGAGCGCTGCTCCACCAGGCGGCGACACACCTCGTCACCGTGGACGACCGGCAGGTCGCGGTCCAGGACGATCACGTCGTAGTCGATGTAGGAGGTGCGTTCCAGCGCGCCGCCGCCGTCGTAGGCGACGTCGACCGCCATGGCCTCGCGCCGCAGGCCGGTCGCGATCGCGTCGGCGAGCACCCGCTCGTCCTCAACCACCAGCACTCGCACGCCCGTGCACCCCTCTCCCATTCTCGGCACTCATTCTGCACACGCCTTCGATAAGCGCACGGTAAGGCATGCGCCGACAACCTGCCGCAACGCATCCGAGAATTCATGTTTCGGACAGCGAGGGCCCTGGGTATGCCAGCGGGACATCCATCGACGTGCCATGAGGGCACGGCCTCGTATGGGTGCCGCTTCTCCCTGGGAAGCTCGAACCCCGCAGAAAGTAGGTGAGATGGGCGAGTTCACCACGACGATCGAACGCCGCCTCGACCAGGCTTACCAGGGCCTCCAGCAGGCCCGTAGCGCCGGCGACGACTACCTCGCCGACACCCTCACCGCCGAGATCGAGGACCTGCGCCGGCTGGCGGACGATCACGGCATTCCCTTGCCCTGCTGATCAGGCGCGAAACACACCCGCTGATCACGCGTAGGAACGGCCGGGCCCCTCCTGAAGGGGGCCCGGCCGTTTCACGTGTCCACGAGGCCGGCCGTTCCACGTCTGCGCGGGCCGGCCGGGAGCGGTCAGGCGTCGCGTTCGGGGTCGAGCGGCGCGAGCAGGTCGTGCAGCTCCTCGAACAGCCCCGGCGCCGCGCACAGCAGCAGCTCGGAAGAGGCAGGCTTGCCGTTCAGGCCCGCCACCCGCGCCCCCGCCTCCGCGGCGATCAGCCCGGCCGCCGCGTAGTCCCAGCGGTTGACGCCCCGCTCGTAGTAGCCGTCCACGCGGCCCGCCGCCACCGAGCAGAGGTCCGCCGCGCACGAGCCGCCGCGCCTGATGTCGCGCACCCGGGGCAGCACCTCGGCCAGCACCCTCCCCTGGACGGCTCGCCGCCGGGCGTCGTAGCCGAACCCGGTGGAGACCAGCGCCTGCGCCAGCGGCACCCCGGTGTTGCAGCGCAGCCGCTCGGCGCCCAGCCAGGCGCCCTCGCCGAGCGCCGCGATGAACACCTCGCCGCGCGGCACCACGTTGACGACGCCGGCGACGACCTGGCCGTCCACCTCGACCGCGATCGACACCGCCCACTCCGGCAGGCCGTACAGGAAGTTGACGGTGCCGTCGATGGGATCGACGATCCAGCGCACGCCGGAGTCGCCGCCCGCCTCGCCGCCCTCCTCGCCCAGGACGCGGTCGCCCGGCCTGGCCTCCTGGATGCGGGCGCGGATCAGCCGCTCCGACGCCGTGTCGAGCGTGGTGACCACGTCGGTGGGGCTGGACTTCGTCTCGACGACCTCGGACATCGTCGGCCGCTTGGCGAGCAGCATGTCGCCCGCCTCGCGCGCGATCTCCTCGGCCAGCCGCGCGAACTCGTTCATCACGCCACCGACTCCGGCCGCTTCCACTCCTCGCCCAGCACGTGCTGGGCCAGGAACGCCAGGACGGTCTCGTACCAGGCGACGGCGTTGCCGGGCTTGAGGATCCAGTGGTTCTCGTCGGGGAAGTAGAGGAACTTCGCCTCGACCTCGGTGCGCTGGAGGTCCCACCACAGGCGCAGCGCCTCGCCGATCGGCACCCGGTAGTCCTTGTCGCCGTGGATGACGAGCATCGGGGTGCGGATCTCGCCCAGCGACAGGTGCGGCGACAGCTTGGCGTAGCGCTCGGAGCCGGCCGGGCCGAACTCACGCTGCCAGTACATGGCGGCGTCGGTCGTGCCGACGAACTGTTCGAGGTTCCACAGGGAGGCGTGGGTGACGATCGCCTTGTAGCGGTCGCTGTGGCCGGCGATCCAGTTGGCCATGTAGCCGCCGTAGGAGCCGCCCATCGCGGCGGTCCGCCCGGCGTCGATGTCGTCCCTGGCCACGGCGGCGTCCACGATCACGTCGAGATCGGCCATCGTGCGCGGCCCCCAGTCGCCCCAGCCGCGGTCGATCATGGCCTGGCCGTAGCCGGTGGACATGCACGGGTCGGGCATGAGGACCGCGTAGCCGTGCGCCGCCATGATCCACGACTGCCAGCGCCACTGCCAGTCGTTCCAGGACCCGAGCGGGCCGCCGTGGATGAACACCACCAGCGGCGCGGGGTCGTCGGCGGAGGCGTCCTCCGGCAGGACGAGCCAGCCGCGGATCGGCACGCCGTCGTCGGCGGTGGCGGAGATCTCGGTGAGCGTGCCGGGCAGCTCGGGGCGGGGCGCGGGCGAGGGCAGGGCGGCGATCTCGGCCGCCGCGCCGCCCTGCGCCGTGTCGATGCGCGCCGGGCCGGGCACGATGCCGACGCCGCTGCGCAGCGCGTACAGGAACCGGCCGTCGGCCGGGGCGTTGAGCCCGAGGTAGGAGGCGTCGTCCTCGGTGACCCGGACGGGCTCCGCGGGGTCCTCGCCCGCCGCGACGCGGAAGACGGGGCGGCGGCCCTGGTGGTCGGCCGCGACGTAGACGGCCGAGGAGTCGGGCGCCCACTCCACGTCCATGTGGAACAGCAGATCGGGCGCGTACACGCGGCCCTCGCCGGTGGCCAGGTCGCCGATCCACAGCTCGGAGCGGGCCGGCACGTCGAGCGCGGTGAGCCGCTCACGGGAGCAGGCGACGCGGGCGCCGTCGGGCGAGACCGCGATCGGGCCGCCGAAGTCGTGGGCGTCGTCGCCGAACAGCACGCGCCGCTCGCCGGTGGCCACGTCGATCGCGACCAGCTCGGTACGCACCTCGCCGCGCGGCAGCGGAACCCGCCAGGTCGTCACCAGCGTCGCGCCGTCGGGCGTCAGGTCGAACGTGGCGTCGCGCAGCGCCTCGCCCGGGTCGGGCGTCAGGTCGCGCACGTCCTCCAGGCGGTCATCGCCGAGGCGGGCGGCGAACAGCCGGGTGCGGCCGGGGCCCAGGTCGTGGTCCCAGTAGCGCACCGGGTAGCCCTCGTGCAGGATCGCGCTGATGCCGGCGTCCTTGCGCGCCTTGCGGCGCTCCTCCTCGGCCGCCTCCTCGCCGCCGAGCACGTCGGAGGCGAACACCACGACGTCGCCCGCCGTGCGGAAGGACGAGATGCCGCCGGGCCGCGCGGCCACCTGCCGCGCCTCGCCGCCCGCGCGCGGCAGCAGCCACAGCGCCGGCACCTCCTCTCCGGCGTCCTTGGCCGTGGTGTCCGGGCGGGCGGAGGTGAACAGCACGTCCCCCGCGCGGGTGAACGCGGCCGCGCTCTCGCCCTTGGACGACCGCGTCAGGCGGTACGGCTCACCGTCGACGGGGACCGCCCAGAGCGCCGTGCCGTACGACTTGCCGTCGGGGTTGAGCGACTGCACGACGGACACGAGCCGGGATCCGTCCGGCGCGAGCTTCAGCGAGAGAACCCGAGGGATGGCCACGTAATCACGTATGTCGTTGAATGCGCTCACCCGATCGAACCTACCTGTTCATGGCCGCACCACGTGCGGCGGCTCGGTCGCTCACATCCCTCGCGGGGGACCGCGCGCACTCCGGCATAGGGTTGGCACGTGGGGAACTACGACGCGCTTCTGGTCCTGTCCTTCGGCGGCCCCGAGGGTCCCGACGACGTCATGCCGTTCCTGGAGAACGTCGTGCGGGGCCGCGGCGTGCCGCGCGAGCGGCTGCTGGCGGTGGCCGAGCACTACCTGGGCTTCGGCGGGGTCAGCCCGATCAACCAGCAGAACCGCGACCTGGTCGAGGCGCTGCGCCCGGTGGCGGGCGTGCCGGTGTACTGGGGCAACCGCAACTGGCACCCGTTCGGCGAGGACACGGTGCGGCGGATGAAGGAGGACGGCGTCCGCAGGGCCGCGGTGTTCGCCACCTCGGCGTTCGCCGGCTACTCCAGCTGCCGCCAGTACTACGAGGACATCGAGCGCATCTCCCTCGAAGACGGCCCCGAGCTGGTCAAGATGCGGCACTACGGCGACCATCCCGGTTTCGTCGAGGCGATGGCCGACCACACCCGGCAGGCCCTCGACCGGCTGGGCCGCGACGACGCCCGCCTGGTGTTCACGGCGCACAGCGTCCCGCTGAGCATGGCCCGCACCGCCGGCCCCGAGGGCGGCCTGTACGAGGCGCAGCTGCGCCGCTCCGCCGAGCTGGTCAACCGGGCGCTGGGCCGCACGCAGCCGTGGGACCTGGTGTGGCAGTCGCGCAGCGGCCCGCCGCAGGTGCCGTGGCTGGAGCCCGACGTGTGCGACCACCTGCGCAAGGTCGACGCCCCGGCGGTGGTGCTGGTGCCGATCGGGTTCGTCTCCGACCACATGGAGGTCGTCTACGACCTGGACACCGAGGCCCGGCAGGTGGCCGCCGAGCTGGGGCTGCCGATGGAGCGGGCGGCGACGGCCGGCACCCATCCCGCGTTCGTGCGGATGGTGCGCGAGCTGATGGACGAGCCGGAGCCCGTGCCGTGCCCGCTGACCTGCTGCCCCTCCCCGGTCCGGCCGGGACCGGCCCGGGCTCAGGTGTAGGCGCGGGCGTAGCCCTCGGCGACGCCCATGACCTTGTTCACGTAGTCCCAGGAGTGGTTGTAGAACCAGATCGCCTTGCGCAGCTTCTCGCCGCCCTTCCCGGCGCCGTTCGCGCACAGGTAGTTGGCGGCTCCGGGCACCGCGTCGTACGGACTCCAGATGTCGGCCTTGCCGTCGGCGTCGCCGTCCACGCCGTACACCTTCCAGGTGGCGGGCATGAACTGCATCGGGCCGAGCGCCCCGGCGCTGGACGGCCCGTTGTTGCGGCCGTGTGAGCTCTCGACCTGGCCGATGGCCGCCAGCACCGTCCAGGACAGGCCGGGGCAGCGGGTGGCCGACTGCTTGTACAGGTCCAGGTAGCTGGCGGGGCGGCCCCTTGCCGGAGCGGTGGGGGCGGCGGTCGCGGCCGTGGCCGGGGCCTGGGGCTTCTTCTTCTCCCGGGCCTTCTCGGGAACGAGCGACACGACCTGGGAGCCGGCGCCGAGCAGCCGGCGCACGCGGGCCTGGCTGATCGCGCCGCCCTTGCCGTGCAGCAGCACCGCGACGCCGCGCGCCATCCGCAGCTCCTGGCCGCGGCCGGCGCTCACCAGGCCGTCGACGCCGCGCAGGCCGAGCGCGGCCGACGCCGCGACGCGCAGCCGCGGGCCGCCGTCCACCTGGTACTCGGCGCCCAGCACGAGCCCCAGCCGGCGGGTCGCGGCGGCGTCGGCCACCAGCTCGCCGCGCGCCAGCGCGCCCCAGACGCCGGGGTGTTCGGCGACGGCCTTCGGCGTCCACGACCGGAAGGCGGCCGGCTCGACCGCCAGCAGGTTGAGCGAGGTGCCCGCCACCTGGACGGCGCCCGCGTCCACGACGACGACCTTCTGCACGTTCCTGACCTTGGCCAGGGCCAGGCGGGCGCTCTTCGGCACCTCGCCGCGGGCGATGGCGATCATGCTGGGCGGGGTGACGGTGACGCCCGGCCCGCCGGCCGCCGGCTCGGCGTCGTTCCTGGCCGGCGCGGTGGTGGGTACGAGCTGGTCGAGCCGTATCTGCTGACGCTCCCCGAGCTGGGCCCGCCGTACCGGCTGCCGGGCGGCGTCGTGCGGGTCGCCGCCCAGCAGGACGGCCACTCCCCCGCCGAGCGCCGTCATGACGGCCACGGCCGCCGCCACGAGGAGCACGGACCGTAAGGAGGGAAGACCGGACACGCGGGACACGTTAGCCGAATCGGCGAGAAAATCCGGTGCCGAACGGACATCGGCCATGACAAGGTGAACGGGCAGCGACAAGGGGGGCATCAGGTGGTCGGGCCGTACCGGGGGTTGTTCGACGGGCCCGGCGTCAAGGGGTTCGTGCTGGCCGCGTTCATCGGCCGGATGCCGATGTCCATGCTGGGCATCGGCATCGTGCTGCTGATCTCGGCGCTCAGCGGCTCGTACGCCACCGCCGGCGCCGTGGCCGCCACCACGAACGTCTCCTTCGCGGTCGCCGCCCCGCTCACCGGGCGGCTCGTGGACCGGTTCGGCCAGGGCCGGATCATCGTCCCGTTCGCCTCACTGAACGCGCTCGCGCTGGCCACCCTCATGCTCAGCGCGGGCTTCGGCCTGCCCCAGTGGACGCTGTACGTCTCGGCGCTGCTGGTCGGCGCCACGTCGCTGTCGCTCGGCTCGATGGTGCGGGCCCGCTGGTCGGCGCTGCACGGCGGCTCGTCCCGGCTGCACACCGCGTTCGCGTTCGAGTCCGTGGCCGACGAAGTGATCTTCGTCACGGGCCCGGCCCTGGTGACCATCCTCGCCACCGAGATCAGCCCGTACGCGGGGCTGACCGTGGCGCTGGTGTGCATGCTCGGCGGGTCGCTGGCGCTGGCCGCGCAGCGGCGCACGCAGCCGCCCGTGCAGTCCTCCCGGGGCGGCGGCGGCACGCCCATCCTCATCCCCGGCATCGCCCTGCTGGCCTGCGTCTACCTGGGGCTGGGCACGGTGTTCGGCTCGGTGGACCTGATCACCGTGGCGTTCGCCGAGGAGCACGGCGTGAAGGGGGCGGCCGGGTTCCTGCTGGCCGCGTTCGCGGGCGGGTCGATGGTGTCGGGGCTGTGGTTCGGGTCGCGGCACTGGCGGATCTCGCTGCGGGGACGGTTCCTGCGGGCGCTCGTGGTGTTCGTGGCGGGGCTGACGCCGATCATGTTCATCGGCGACACGTTCGTCATGGCGGGCGCGCTGTTCCTGGCCGGGCTGGCGATCTCGCCGACGCTCATCACGGGCTTCTCGCTGACCGAGCGGCTGGTTCCTCCGTCGCTGCTCACGGAGGGCATGGCGTGGATCTCCACGTCCATCGGGTTCGGGGTGGCACTCGGCGCGTGGGCCGGCGGGCGGCTCACCGAGGCCGTCGGCGCGTCCAGCGCGTACGTCCTCCCGCTCGCCGCCGCGGCCCTCGCCGCGGTCGTGGGCGCCGGAGGTTCGGGTTTGCTGAGACTTCCCGAAGCGGCTTCACCGGCCGAGAGTTGATCCGATACCGTCGGGACATCCCTCGCAACACCGTTCACATTGGATGCTTCGTTATGTCCCGACAAAAGAGTTCACTTCTGGCCATCGCGGCTGTAACGGTCGCCCTGATCCCGGGACCTGCGCTGGCCGCAACCCCGACCCCCACGCCCAAGCCGACGGCCGCCGCCGCGAAGACGGCCGCCAAGAAGGCGCCCGTGGACTGCGAGCAGGTCAAGTGCATCGCGCTGACCTTCGACGACGGTCCCGGCAAGTACGCGGGCACGCTGCTCGACACGCTGAAGAAGTACGACGCCAAGGCGACGTTCTTCCTGGAGGGCCAGTACGTCAAGGCCCGTCCGGCGTACGTCAAGCGCATGGCCAAGGAGGGCCACGAGCTCGGCAACCACAGCTACACGCACCCCGACTTCACCAAGCTCGAACCGGCGGCCATCCGGAACGAGATCCAGAAGACGCAGGACGAGGTGAAGAAGGCGGCGGGCGTCGAGCCCAAGCTGCTGCGCCCGCCGTACGGGCTGGCCGACATCCAGGTGTCCGAGGTCGCGGCGGAGTTCGACATGCCGATCATCCTGTGGACGGCCGGCTCCCGCGACTGGGACACCAAGAACGTGGACGCCATCCACAAGCAGACGCTCGCCGTGGCCCAGCAGGACAGCATCATCCTGATGCACGACTGGGTCAAGCAGACCGTCGACGGGATGCCGGCCCTCATCAAGACCCTGCAGGCCAAGGGCTTCCACCTCGTCACGGTGTCCGACGTCGTGAAGAGGCAGAACCTCGAGCCCGGCGACGCCTTCCCGCTTCCTGAGGGCTGGCAGAACTGAGTATCGTTCGCGTTTGACGGAACGAGCCTCGAAGGGGCGTCCATGGTCTTCACGAACTGGGCCGGCAACCAGTCGATCAGCCCCTCCGAGGTACGCGCGCCCGCCTCGGCCGACGAGGTCGCGCGCGCGGTCCGCGACGCCGCCGCCTCCGGGCGGCGCGTCCGCATGGTCGGCACGGGCCACTCCTTCACCGGGGTGGCCCTCACCGACGGCCTCCTGCTCCGCCCCACGGCGCTGACCGGCGTCCGCTCCCTCGACGGCGACCGCGTCACCGTGCTGGCCGGCACGCCGCTCAAGGTCCTCAACGAGCTGCTGCACGAGCGCGGCCTGGCCCTGGCCAACATGGGCGACATCACCGAGCAGACCGTCGCCGGCGCCATCCAGACCGGCACCCACGGCACCGGCCGCGACAGCGGCGGCCTCGCCGACCAGGTGACCGAGCTGGAGCTGGTGCTCGCCGACGGATCCCTGACCACGGCGGTCCCCGGCGACGACCTGTTCGACGCGGCCCGGGTCGGGCTCGGGGCGCTCGGGGTGCTGACCGCCGTGACGTTCCGGGTGGAGCCCGCGTTCCTGCTGCGCAACCGGCGCCGGCGCGCCACCCTCACCGGCATCCTCGACACGCTCGACCAGCTCACCGCCGGCAACGAGCACCTCGACTTCTTCTGGCTGCCCCACACCGACACCTGCCTGGTCAAGACCAACAACCGCGACCCCGGCCCGCCGAGCCCGCCCGGCGCCTTCAAGCACTGGCTGGACAACGTGTTCCTGGAGAACACCCTCTTCGGCGCGGCCTGCGCCACCGGCGCCCGCTTCCCCGCGCTCATCCCGCGCATCAACACGGTCAGTGCGGCGGCGCTCGGCGACTCCGAGGCGGTCGACGCCTCCTACCGGGTCTTCACCTCCCGGCGCGACGTGCGTTTCCTGGAGATGGAGTACGCGGTGCCCCGCGAGCACCTCGCCCAGGCCCTGCGCGAGACGCGTGACCTGGTCGAGCGCATGGACTGGAAGATCACCTTCCCGGTGGAGGTCCGGGTGTCGCCGCCCGGCGACGCGTGGCTCTCGACGGCGTACGGGCGGGCGACGGGGTACGTGGCGTGCCACATGTACCGGCCGACGCCCCATCCCGCGTACTTCGAGGGGGTGGAGGAGATCATGGTGCGGCTGGGCGGGCGACCGCACTGGGGCAAGATGCACACGCGGGACGCGGCGTACCTCAAGGGTGTCTACCCGCGTTTCGCGGACTTCCTGGCGCTGAGGGACCGGCTCGACCCGGACCGCCTGTTCGCCAACGCGTACCTCGACCAGGTCCTCGGCGCCTGACGCCCTCCTCCCTCACTGGAGCAGGACGTCGCTGTCGGGCTGCGGCTCCTCCTCCACCACGTCCGGCTCGCCGGTCTCCTCCGGCGGCGCGGTGGTGGCGGCCTCGGTCGGCCGGGCCGACCCGGTGTGCGTGCGCGTGGCCGTGGGGGCCGGCGTGGGCGTGGCCGTCGGCGTGCTCGTGCCCCGGCTCCGGGAGGGCGTCGGCGTGGGGCTCAGGGTGGGGCTCGGCGTGGCGGTCCGCGGCGGGCCGGCGGTCTCGGGCTCGCCGGAGAACGGCGTGCTGACCTGCGGCGCGGGATCGTGGGACGACTCCTCGCGGCGTACCGTCGGGTGCTTCGGCGCGGAGGCGGGCACCTGGCCGGTGAGCTGCTCGTGGACCGTCGCACGGGTGACGCCCTGGTAGGCCAGGATGCTGCCCATGCTCACCCCGAACGCCAGTCCCGCGGCGGCGGCCACCTTTCCCCAGGCCGGCATCCTGCCTCGGGAGCCGCCGCGGTCGGCGACGGGTGGTACGGCGGGCGCGAGCGCGGTCACGGCGGCCAACGGCTCGGTACGGTCACCGGCCTGGGCGGGGAGAGGGGCGGTGACCGGCGGCATCACGACCGTCGCGTCCTCCTCACCCGCGTATTCCCGCCCCGTCACCGGCGGCTCCGTCACCAGCGGCTCCGTCACCGGCGAACTGACCACCGGCGGGCTGGTCACCGGCGGTGCGGCGACTGTTACGCCGTTGAGTGTGCGCGTGTGGTCCGGCGCGGCGGCGCCGACCGTGGCGTGGGCCGCGGCGGCGAGGGCCCCCTGGCCCTCGTCCTCCACCGCGCCGTGCTCCCGCACCTGCCACCGCCGGGCGACCACCGTACGCCGGATGACCTGGTCGCCCGTCCGCTTGAGGTAGTGCGTGTAGACGGCGGTGCCGACCGTGCTGGCCACACTCATCACCGCGGCGCCTATCACCGTTCCCGCCACCCCGAGGTAGGACGCCGCCACCGCGGCCGTCACCGCCGCGAGGGCGCTTCCCCCGATCTGCGGCACGCTCAGCTCGAACTTCTGCTGCTCGCCGCCCATCCCCCGGATCAGTCCCCTCTCGTCATGCGCAAGGTAAAGAGCTTTCTCGTGAATAGACGCGAGGGCGTGTCCTGTTGTTCCTGTGACCCGCGTGACAGGCAGCCTCATAGCTCGTGCTCCGACGATCCGGCCTGCGCTTCGTGCGCGTCCCCTCCGCGTACGTTCGGGTCGCGCGCGTTCCTTCCGTGCGCGCCCCCTTCGCAAGCGCCTCCCTCACGCGCTCCTCCTCCACGCGCTCCTCCTCCGCGCGTGTCTCCTCTGCGCGGGCCTCCGCGCCGGCCTCCGCCCGCTCTCGCGGCGAAGGGCTGCGCGTGATGTCGGCCCTGCGCGTACCGTCCGCCCTGCGGGTTCCCTCGGTGTACGTCGCCACCGCGGTGGCTACGGCCGCGGCCACCGTGGCCTCCCTGGCCATGACGCCCGCCTCCGGGCTCGCCGCCCGGCCGATCGTCGCCGAGAGCACCCGGCCGTACCTGGTCACAGCCCGCGACCGGGCCGCCGCGCGCGACCTCGTCGGCGAGGTGCGGTGGAGGGTGCGGCGTTACTACACGGCGGCGCTGCCGGGGTTCGCGACGTGGCTCAGCGCCGCCGAGGTGGACGAGCTGCGGGCCGACCCGCGCGTGCGGGCCGTCGAGCCGGACCTGCCGACCCGCCCGCTTCGCGACCGCCGGGCCGTCCCGAGCGGTGCCGTCTTCGCGGGGGACGTCGCCGTGGGTGGCGGGGTGACCGTGTACGTGGTGGACAGCGGGCTCGACGCCGGGCGGGAGGAGTTCGGGGACCGGGCCTGGCACGCGTTCGACGCCACGGGCGGAACCGGGGACGACTGCACGGGACACGGCACACGCGCGGCCCGCCTGGCCGCGGGCCGGGAGCACGGGGTGGCGCCACGGGCCGGCATCGCCTCGGTACGGGTGCTGGGCTGCGGCGCGACCGGGAGTCTCTCGGACACGGTCGCCGGACTCGACTGGGTTCGGCGGCACGCCCGCAGGCCCGCCGTCGCGCTCCTCGGCGTCACCGTCGCACCCCCCGCCGTCCCGAACGCCGGCGCACCGGCACGGATGGCTGCCGCGAAGGCGCGTACCACCGGCTCGCCCGCACTCGACACGGCCGTGCGGCGGCTCGCGCGCTCCGGCGTGCCCGTGACTGCAGGCCCGCGACAGGCCGAAGCGGCCATCCGGAACCTGCGCCCACGCGATCCGGAACCCCGAGAAACGGACCTCCACGACCTGGGGCTCCACCCAGCCACCTGGCCGTTCACTCCCACGTCTTGGCCGAAGTGGACGGCAGGAACGGTCGCGATTCGCCAGAATCCGTCGAGGGCTCTCCGGACCGGTGGGGTCTGAAAAGGATGGAAACGACAAATGTGACCGGCGTCACATCGCCCCGGGGCTATCCCAGGAAGGCGATGTTCGGACATGCCGGGTACGGTGCTGGCAGGCAACCGGCACACGCGAGAGACTCAAGGGTCCGGGGGAAGAATGGCGACGCTGACGAAGGGACTCGCATGCAGGAGCTCCGACTCGTCGCGGTAAGTGAGGACGGCACCTATCTCGTGCTGGCAACTGCCGGGCGAGGCACCCGCTTCACACTTCCCGTGGACGACCGGCTCCGTGCTGCCGTCCGCGGCAACTTCTCCCGTCTCGGCCAGTACGAGATCGAAGTGGAGAGCCCGTTGCGCCCCAAGGAGATCCAGGCGCGCATTCGCGCCGGAGAGACCGCGGAGGAGATCGCCGCGACCGCCGGCATCCCGGTCGAACGCGTCCGCTGGTTCGAGGGGCCGGTGCTCCAGGAACGCGAGTACGTCGCGCAGCAGGCGCAGCGCGTCGCCGTGCGGATGCCCGGTGAGTCCTCGTCCGGTCCCACCCTCGGCGAGCTGGTCGCGGAGCGGCTCACCCGCCGCGGCGTGCCCACCGACGAGATCGACTGGGACTCCGCCAAACGCGACGACGGGCTCTGGCGGGTCAAGCTCGGCTACGTGTGGAACGGTCACACGCGTCACGCCGAATGGCTCTTCGACCCGCGCCGCCGCCACGTGGCGCCCCACGACGACGAGGCGCTGCGCCTGTCGTCGGCCGACTTCGACCCGAGCCCTCCGGTGGAGGACACGACGGTCACGCCGTTCACGCCGCGGGTCGCCAAGCTGCAGCCGGTGCCGCCGCTCGCCTCGGACCCGGTGCCGTTCCCGTCGGTGGTGCGGCGGGACCCGGAGTCCGAGGAGCCCGCCGTGGGTTTCCAGTCTCCGGCGCGCGGCGCTGAGTCCATCTACACGCGTCCGCCCACCGACTTCGGCTACGACCGTTCCTCCACGTCCGCGTCTTCTCCGTCCGCGTCTTCTACAGGGGCGTCTTCTGCGGGCACGTCTTCTGCGGGGACGTCTGCTCCAGGCACGACGGGTGGAGGCTCGGCGGATCGCGACCCGGCGAGTGACCCGGCGGCGGAGCACGGGGCCACGGGCGCGAGCGGCGGTGCCGCCGCCGACCGCGCGGCCACGCAGGCACGCCCCGGCGACGCCTCGCGCCGTGGCGCCTCTCCGGCCTGGCTGCCGGACTTCGGGCAGGCACGTACGGGGGACCGCGCCACCGGACACGACGCGGAGGCGTACTACACCCCGTCGACGCGTGACACCACGCACCAGTCCCAGCCGCGTCCCGCGGCCCCGGCCCCGGACCAGACCCCGGCCGCTCCGGCCGACCAGCCGACCCCGGCGTCCCCGCCGGCCCCGGCGGCCGACCAGCCGACCCCGACGTTCCCGCCTGCCACCGCGTTCCCGCCTGCCATCACGTATCCGTCGGATGCGGGCTTGACGCCCGAGGCCGGCCCCTCGGAGCCCACTGAGACGGAGCCGGCACCCACCGCCGCCGCCCAGGACACCGCCGAACAGACGACAGCCATAGCCGCTCCTGACCAGACGACGCCCACGGCGTCTCTTGAGCAGGCGACGCCCACGGCATCCCTTGAGCCGGCGACGCCCACGGCCCCGCAGGACACCGCCGCCCCGGCCTCTCCGGAGGACGCTCAGTCCGTGACGACCCAGCCCTCCACCCAGGAGGAGCCCACGCCCGTCACCCCGGCCACGCCGGCACCGGTCGCCGACGAGCAGCCGACGGACGGCGACGTCCCCGCGCCTGCGCAGGCGACGACCTCCGAAGGGTCACACACCACGACCTCCGAGGCCGCGCCGCCCACGAGCTCCGAGGCGGCGCAGACCGCGACCGCACAGAACGAGCCGTCAGTCACGGCACAGCCCGAGACCGCCCCGGACGCCGCCACGCACCCCGCCACCGAGCCCGCAGGTACGCCCGCCACGCAGCCCGCCACCGAGCCCACCGACGCGCCCGCCACCGAGGCCGCCAGTGCTCCCGTCACGGAGCCCACCAGCCCGCCCGCCGACGCGCCCATCGCGGAGCCCGTGGCGGAGATCGTGGCGGAGCCCGTCGCCGAGACGCCCCCGGTCGACACGGCGGTCGTCAGCGATGCCGCCGCCGAGACCGGTGACCAGGCAGTGGCCGCCACGGCGACTCCGGCCCCGTCTCCGGCCGCCGAGCCCGCGAAGGCCGCCGAGCCCGACGCGGACGCCGCCTCCGGAACGCCGGCGCAGACCACGGCGGCCCCCGAGGAGTCCAAGCCGCCCGTTCCCAAGCCGAAGCCCGCCCCGGTCCCGGTCCCGGTCCAGGCCGCAAGCGTCCCGGCCGGCAGGTCAGAAGGCGACGCCCCGGCCCAGGAGGACGCGGCCAAGGCCGCCCCGCCCGAGGACGAGCCGTCGAAGAGCCGGCAGCCCGTCGCCGAGACGCCCGAGAGCGACACCTCCAAGAGCGACGCAACCGAGAGCGACACGCCCAGGGAAGAGACCACCTCCAAGGCCGAGGCAGCCAAGGACGAGGCCGCCGGGCGCGAGACCGCCGAGGACGAGCCGGCCAACGACACGCAGGCCAAGGACGGGCAGACCAAGGACGGGCAGACCCAGGACGCGCCGGCCAAGGGCGACGAGCCCAAGCCCGAGCCCAAGCCCGACACCCGCAGCGACAAGGGCAAGCGAGGACCGGCCAAGGACGGCCCTCCCGTGCCTGTGCCGTCGCCGCCGCCCGCGCCGGCGGCCCGGCAGGCGCGCAAGGGTTCGCGGGGCCGTCGCGCCTCGGTGCCCACCTGGGACGAGATCATGTTCGGCGCCCGCCGCCAGGACTGACGGAGAAGGCGACATCCTGGGCGACGCCTACGGGACGGCGTCCCCAGGATCGCCCCCGCCACGCCTACCCGTGTGACCCGTCGCCGGGCGCGTCAACGGCGCCGCCGGATGCGGCCGGACCCGGCGCGGCGGCCCCGGTCAGGAAGGGCGCCAGCCAGTCCGGTGTCACCTCGGCCGGCAGCCCGGTGGCCTGCGCCCGGGACACGTCCACCGCCGCGTAGCCGCCCTTCCCGGCCCCGACCCCGGCGATCAGCGTGAAAACGCCGGCCCGCCGCTGGAACCACGTCTGCCTGACGCGCCAGCCCACCACCGCGCGCCGTTCGACCACCGCCTGCGCCCGGCGGACCGAGCCCGAGCGCACCGACAGCCGTACCCCGTCGTAACCGTGGCCGAGCGAGTGGTAGCGGTCGATCCCCAGCGGCACCCCCAGGCCGGCCAGCAGCAGCGCGGGCACGGCGACGAGCAGCCACAGCGGCGACCCCGTCACCGCCTCCCCCAGCACCGCCAGGACGGCGAGCGCCGCCCACGGGGAGACGGCGCGGAACAGGCGCCGGTTGCGCGCGATCGGCGGGTGGGGCCGCAGCTCCGCCCGGTAGGGGCCGATGGCGTCGGCCGTGACCTGGACGGCGACGGCCCTCGGGACGTCCGGCAGGAGCTGGCCGCGCGTCGAGGAGTCGCCGAGCCCCGTCACGATCGCCCAGACGCGCGCGACCCCGGCCCAGCGCTCGGCGAACCCCTCGACGATCTCGTACCCGCGCACCCGCCTGGACTCCAGTGTCACGCTGCGCCGGTTGATCAGCCCCCGCTCCGCCACGAGGTAGCCGTCGCGGTCCATGAGCCGGAAGTCCCAGTTGAACACCGCGTACATGACGCCGCCCGCGAACGGCATCGCCAGCACGAGCAGCACCGCGACCCCGAGCAGCAGGTACGGGTGGTGCCAGAGCCATTCGCCGGCCGTCCAGGCGGCGTCGCGGCCGAAGCCGAGGTCGTCGCCCCACTGGAACGCCAGCCCGACGGCGCCCCCGGCCAGCGCGAACGGGGTGAGCAGGTACGCGCCGGACAGCGGGCCGTACAGCAGCCACACGCGCGGCACCCCGATGATCGTGCGGCCGGCGCCGGAGCCCGGCGCGACGGGCGGCCGGTCGGCGGACGCGGCCCGCGGGCCGGCGGGAGCCTCGGCGGCGCGGACCTGGCGCAGGAGGACCGCCTTGAGGCGCTCGGCCTCCGCGAGCGTGACGCCGTCGAGCCTGCCCTCCTCGTCGCTGCCGCTCGCGCCGGTGTCGACCTTGAGTACGGCCAGGCCGAGGAGCCGGTGCAGGGGCGGGGTGGACACGTCGACGCCGCGGATGCGTTCGAGCGGGATGGTGCGGACGGAGCGGCTGACGAGCGAACGCCTGATCTCCAGCCGGTCGCCCAGCACCTCGTACGTGAGCGTGGCCCACCTGACCACGGCGAACGCGACGGTCCCGGCGAGGCCGACGGCCGCCCAGACGTACGAGCGGCCGGAGAAGCCGCCCACGAACAGGAGGCCGACCAGCGGCAGCAGCAGGGACGGCACCATGCGCACAGGGTCGATGAGCAGCACCTTGGGGCTGAGCCGCAGCGGAACGCGGGGCCCGCTCGTCACCGGCCCCGGAGGCCCCGCGGCGCCTTCGGCGGAAGGCGGGTCCTGGGGCGGCTGGGCGGGGGCGGTCATGTCGCGTCGTCCCTGAGCTCCTCGGCGCGGTGCGCCAGCCGCTCGGCCAGCCCCGCCGCCACCTGGTAGTCGAGCCCCTTGATGGTGGACGAGCCCGCGTGGGAGGCGGTGCGGATCTCCAGGGTCGCCAGCCCGAGGGCGCGTTCCAGCCAGCCCTGGGCCTTGTCGACCGTCTGGATGCGGCTCACCGGCACGAACACCCACTCCCTGGTCAGGAAGCCCGTCCGCGCGTACACGACGTCCCCCGACAGCTCCCAGCGGTGCACGGCGTAGCGCACGAACGGCTCCGCCAGCAGGAACGGCGTCGTCAGGACGCCCACCACCACGGGCAGCAGCCACGGGTGGTCCGCGAACCAGGCGGGCACCCACGACCACCCGCTGCCGCCGACCCACCCTCCGGCCAGGAGCGATCCTCCGATCAGCAGCACGAAGGCGATCAGCGCCTCCATCAGCCAGAGCCTGACGGCCTTGGGCGAGACGCGGTGCGCGGGATCGCGTAGCGGGCCAGTTGGGGTCACGCAAACCAGCTTAAGCCGCGCGGCGTCCCGGCGATCTCCCGGCGACCGTCCCCTGTGGACGACGGACGGCCGTTCGCGCCGGGCCTCTTCTTCGGGGAAGGTGCCGAGAAAGGTGAAGGTGGTGCCCGCCTGCGAGTTCACCGGCTTGATGTCGGGTTTCCCGCCCCTTTGACGCTCTTTACCGTTGACCGACCTTCGCGAAACGGTCGGCGCACGCCTCATGGCCGCGTAGCATCATGCGACATGGGGCTGTGTAACACGACTGGACGCATGGGGCCCTTCGTTGTCTCTGTGACAGCGGTGACGGCCATGCTCGCCTTGTCGGGATGTGGCAGTTCCTTCCTGGTGGGCCGGTCCGAGGCCAAGGAGATCGCGCAGATCAACGTCTCCAGCCCCGAGCTGCGCGAGGGCGAGCCGCTCCCGCGCGAGTACTCGTGCGAGGGCACCGAGGGCAGCCCGCCGCTGCGCTGGTCCAGCGAGCCGCTCCCTCAGGCGAAGTCGATCGCGATCGTGGTCGACTCCCACACGCAGTCGGAGTCGGCCGTGCAGTGGGTGCTCTACAACATCCCCGCCACGACCACCGAGCTGGGCCCCGGCGCCTCGGAGACGCCTCCGGACGGCTCCGGCCAGGCCCAGGTGACCAGTGGCAAGGTCGGCTACCAGCCCCCGTGCGCGCGTAACGTGAGCTACCGCTTCACGGTCTACACGCTGCAGGGGAAGGTGGAGGCGAAGAAGGACGCCGCGCTCCCCGAGATTCTCAAGGAGATCGCCGGCAAGACCATCGCCAGGGGTCGCCTGACGGCGGTGAACATCGAGTGAGATATCAAACACTCAGTGTAGTAATCGTTACCAATTCTTCGCTTAGGGTGTGACAACGCTCGCAGTGGTCCGACACAATCAGATCCAATTGTCAGGCGCTGGTGATCAATGGGGGCAGGTCGCGTCGATGGCCGCGCGATCTCACCGGTGCCACAGGGAGGCCATGGCTTTGAGGGTGGTGCAATGATCGCGGTCGTAGTCAGCTTGGTCGCTGTCGTGCTCCTCGTGCTCGCTGTCGTGGCACTGGGCATGCGTTCGATGAGCAAGCGGGAGAGCTCGCTTCCTCCGGAGCGGCTGAAGCAGATGGCCGAGAAGGAGGAGCAGACCCACGCCAGGTCCACCGACGAGTTCGCCGCCCACGAACCCCGCATGAACAACTTCAGTCCCGACTTCAGCCCCATAGACGAGGTGAAGGCCAAACCGGTCCGCACCGGTCAGCGCGGTAAGCGCGGCGTCGACGAGTGGGGCAACCCGACCTCCGACGACGAGGACGAGGAGTTCTGGGCCAACATCCGCAGCGACGCCACCGAGGGCGGCTTCGGCGCCGGGGGCACCGTGGCGGCGCGCAAGGGCGCCTCCCGTCCCGTCGAGCGTGACGAGCGCGAGCCCGAGAGAGCGGCCGGCCGTGAGCGGCCCGCCGGCCGGGAGCGCACCGGCGAGCGCAAGCGCCCCGCCCGCCGCGAGGCCGCCGTCGCCGATCCCGACGCCACCACCGTCCAGGCGCCGCTGCCGCAGCGGCCCTCCAGGCGCGAGGCCCCCGTCCCCGCCCCCACGGCCGGCCTCGCCGACCTGGTGGAGCCGGTGCAGCCCCGCCCCGCCCCCTCGGCGTCCGACCTGGCCGACCAGCGTACGGTGACGTTCTCGGCCCCGCCCGCCGACGTCATGTCCATCCTCGGGGTCGGCGCCCAGCCGGTGCCCTCGGGCCGTCCCGACACGCTGTCCTCCGGCGGCTCGCTGTCCACCAACGGGACGCCCGCCGCCAGCGGCTCCTTCCCCGCCGTGGGCTCCACGGGCTCCCTGTCCAGCAACGCGTCCACGGGCTCGTTCCCCGCCACCGGCTCGTTCGCCGCCGCGGGCGGCGCGTTCACCCCGGCGAACAGCGGCTCCTTCCCCGCCACTCCCGTCGCGCCGATCCACGGCGCGCCGACCAGCGACCCGTTCCCGGCCGCCTACAACGGCGCCGACGCGCTCGACGGCACCTGGACGACCCCGGCCACGCCCACCACCTCCGGCTCCTGGCCGTCGCACGACATCCTGGACGACGCGCCGGCCTCCGCCCCTGCTCCCGCCCCCACCCCCGGTCCGGCCGGGTCGTGGCCGGCGTTCGAGCCGCAGCGGCCGTCCGGCTCCTATCCGACGTCGTACGAGGTCCGCCCCGGCTGGGCCGTGGCCGACGACTCCGACCCGCTGACCGGCCCCTCGCCGGCGACGGGTGTCCCCACCGCTCCGGCGCGCGCGGTCTCCGCCCACGACGACGTGCTGTCGGCGCCGTCCGTACCACCGTCCATCGCGTACGAGACCGGCGACTTCGCCTCCGCGGCCGGTCAGGTCGGCGGTCCGGGCTGGCCCGAGTCGCCGTCCAGCGGCGGCACGGGCGGCTGGCCGAGCTACAACGAGATGTACGGCACGCCCGAGGCGGGCCGTCCGAGCCAGAACGGCGGCGGTCGCGGCCGCCGCCGGGCCGCCCCGACCGCCCCGACCGCCCCGGCCGAGCCGGACCTTCCGGACTACTACCGCTGATCCGCCACCGGGGCCGCCTGCCCGGCCCCGGTCCCGGTGCCCGCCCAGGGCCTGGCCGCGGGGGTCCGCAGCCAGGCGCGCCGCCGTGTCAGCCCTGGATTGCGTAAAGCCCGACGACGACCCTTCGAGCCCCGCCCCGGCGGGGCACTAGGGTTTGCCGCATGACCGGCGACACTCACAGTAACGCGCTGAGGACTCTCAGGTACGATGTGCCTGCCTCGCTCGTGGTCTTCCTCGTCGCGGTGCCCCTGTCCCTGGGGATCGCGATGGCCTCGGGTGCCCCCCTCGCCGCAGGTCTCGTAGCCGCCGTCGTGGGCGGCATCGTGGCCGGAGCGCTCGGCGGCTCCGTCGTCCAGGTGAGCGGGCCCGCCGCCGGCCTCTCGCTGGTGGTGGCGGACCTCGTCCAGACGTACGGCTGGCGGGCCACCTGCATGATCACCCTGCTGGCCGGAGCGGTCCAGCTCGTGCTCGGCCTGCTGCGGGCGGCGCGGGCGGCGCTGGCCGTCTCCCCCGCCGTGATCCACGGCATGCTGGCCGGCGTCGGCGTGGTGATCGCCCTGTCCCAGCTGCACATCGTGCTCGGCGGCAGCCCGCAACGCTCGGCCCTGGCCAACATCGTGGAGCTGCCCGCGCAGGTGGCCGCGATGCACGGCCACACGGTGGCGGTGGGGCTGCTCACGATCGCGGTCCTCGCCCTGTGGGCCCGGCTGCCGAAGCAGGTCAGGGTGGTGCCGGCCCCGCTCGCGGCGCTGCTCGTCGCCGCGGTGACCGCATGGGCCTTCCAGTGGGACGTCACCCGGGTCGACCTGTCGGGCAGTCTCGGCGCCTGGCAGTTCCCGGTGCTGCCGCAGGGCGACTGGCACGAGGTGGTGGCGGCCGTGCTGCTGGTCGCGCTGCTCGCGGGCGTCGAGTCGCTGCTGTGCTCCGTCGCCGTCGACGGGATGCACGCGGGGCCGCGTGCCGACCTGGACCAGGAGCTGACCGGGCAGGGCGTGGCCAACATGGTCACCGGCGCGCTCGGCGGTCTGCCGGTGGCCGGGGTGATCGTGCGCAGCACCGCCAACGTCAAGGCGGGGGCGCGTGGCCGCTGGTCGTCGATCCTGCACGGGGTGTGGGTGCTGGTGTTCGCGCTGGGGTTCGGCTGGACGATCCGGCTCATCCCGATGGAGGCGCTGGCCGCGCTGCTGGTGTTCATCGGCGTGCAGATGGTCAACCTCGGGCACATCCGCAAGGTCCACGGCCACGGCGAGGTGCCGGTCTACGTCATCACCATGCTGGCGGTGATCGTGCTCGGCCTGGCCGAGGGCGTGGTGGCGGGCCTGGCGCTGGCCGCGGTGCTGGCGCTGCGGCGGCTGACGTGGGTGACGGTCAAGACGTACGAGCCGGTGGACGGCGGGCGGTGGCACGTGGCGATCTGCGGGTCGCTGACGTTCCTGGGCGTGCCGCGGCTCACCCACGAGCTGCGCGCCATCCCGCCACGCGCCGCTGTGGACCTCGACCTGAACATCGACTTCATGGACAACGCCGCCTTCGAGGCCATCCACTCCTGGCGGCTCAACCACGAGCGGTCCGGTGGCACGGTGGAGATCGACGAGATGCACGACGAGTGGTACGCGCTGGCCGCGAGCGGCGCCCGCATGTACCCGGCCAAGACGCCGCTGGCGGCGCCCGACCGGTGGTGGCTGCCGTGGGCGCACCGGCACCACCGGCCCGCCCGCCACCCGGAGCCGTCCCCGGAGCCGAAGCTGGGGCCGCCCGACCGGCCGGAGTGCCGGTTGACGGCGGGGGCGCGGGAGTTCCACCGGCGTACGGCGCCGCTGGTGCGGCCCATCCTCACCGAGCTGGCCCACAAGCAGCAGCCGTCGCACCTGTTCATCACGTGCGCCGACTCGCGGGTCGTGCCGAGCCTCATCACGGCGAGCGGGCCCGGCGACCTGTTCACGGTCCGCAACATCGGCAACCTGGTGCCTCGCCGTGGCGCCGAGCCGCACGACGACTCGGTGGTGGCGGCCATCGAGTACGCCACGCAGGTGCTGGGCGTGCACACGATCACCGTGTGCGGGCACTCGGGTTGCGGGGCGATGGCGGGGCTGCTGAGCGGCGGCGTGAAGGCCGGCAGCCTGCCGGGGTTGCGCCGGTGGCTGCGGCACGGCCACCACAGCCTGGCCAGGTTCATCGAGAACGCGGAGGAGCCGCTCGACGCGCGGGCGCTGGACCAGCTCTGCCGCGTCAACGTGCAGCAGCAGCTGGAGAACCTCCGCACCCACCGCAAGGTCGACGAGCAGGTACGGGCGGGACGGCTGGAGCTGGTCGGCCTGTACTTCGACATCGGCTCGGCCCGGGTCCACATGCTGCCGCCGCTGCCGTCCACGATGGCGGTCAAGATCTGACCCCGTACGCGTATCCCTCCGCGGAACGAGCGGCGGAGGGTGGTAAGCGTCGGCGAGCCACCCTCAACCCAGATCGGCGTCGTGGACCAGAATGGCCGCCTGGACCCGGTTGGCCAGCCCGAGCTTGGCCAGCACGCGGCTGACGTGGGCCTTCACCGTCGCTTCGGTCAGCTTGAGCTCGCGGCCGATCTCGGCGTTGGACAGCCCGCGGGCCACGGCCCTGACCACGTCCTCTTCCCGGGCGGTCAGCGACGCCAGCCGGCCGCGCGCGATCTCGGCCCGGGACGGCCCCCTGCCGGCGAACGAGCTGATCACCCGTTTGGTCACCGTGGGCGACAGCATGGCGTGCCCGGCCGCGACCGCGCGCACGGCGGCGGCCAGCTCGCGCGGCGGCGTGTCCTTCAGCAGGAACCCCACCGCCCCGACCCGCAGCGCCTCGTGAACGTACTCGTCCAGATCGAACGTGGTCAGCATGACCAGCTTGGGCGCCTCCGGCGTGTCCATCAGGCGTGCCGCGGCGGTCAGGCCGTCGGTGCCGGGCATGCGGACGTCCATGAGGACGACGTGGGGCTTGAGCCGGGCGGCGGCGGACACGGCCTCGTCACCGTCGCGCGCCTCGCCGACCACCACCATGTCGCCCGCCGCCTCCAGGATCATCCGCAGCCCGGACCTGACGAGCGCCTCATCGTCGACGATCAGAACCCGGATCATGGAGCCGGTATCCGGGCCAGCACCTGAAACGCCTCCGGCCCGAGCCCGTCCTGGGCCCCCGCACCGTTCTGTGGACCGGCCACGAGCCTGCCCCCGGCCAGCTCGACACGCTCCCGCAGCCCGACCAGCCCCCACCCGGACCCCGGCAGCCCACCGCCCCGTTGACCCGGGCGTGGCCCGCCCTCGCCCCGCGGACCACCATGGTCCGGCGGCCCGCTGCCAGGCGCGGACGGTGCCGTGTTGCGGACCACCACCTCCAGGTCCGCGGGCAGATACCGGACGAGCACGTCTATCCGGGTGTCACCTGCATGCTTGTGCGCGTTGGTCAGGGCCTCCTGGATCACGCGGTAAGCGGTGCGCTCGACCGTGGAGGCCAGGGGGCGGGCGACTCCCTCGTCGTGGCGGTTCACCACGACGCCCAGCGCGCGTGACTGGTCGAGCAGCCGGTCGACGTCGGCGAGCGTGGGCTGAGGATGGCGTTCGGCCCCACCTGTCGCACGCTCACCCGACGCGGGACCACTCGTGGTGTCCCGAACCCGGGCGGAGTCGGCGGGCTCCGCCTGATCCGCTGCGGGACCGGCGAACGCGGCGCGGAATCTCCCGGCCGCATCGGCACGTGGTTCCTCGGCCGAGCCGGTGGAGGGGCGGGCCGGGTCCCGCACGTGATCCCCCGTGCCGGAACGTGACTCCCGGACGGGATCCCCGGACCCCTGACCCGGCCCTCGTACGGGCGGATCCGTGGAGCGCAGCACCCCGAGGACCTCGCGCAGGTTGGTCAGTGCCTCGCGGCCGACGCGGCCGATGAGGGCCGCGGCCTCGGCCGTGCGCCCGTCCGGCGCGCCCACCTCCAGCGCCCCCGCGTGCAGCACCATCAGCGACACCCGGTGCGCGACCACGTCGTGCATCTCCCGGGCGATGCGCGCGCGTTCCTGTGCCCGGGCCTGGTCGGCGCGCAGCACCTGCTCGCGCCGGAGCTGGTCGGCCTGGTCGCGCATCGCGTCGATGACCTGCCGCCGGGCCCGCGTCCACAGGCCCGCCACCAGCGGCAGGCCCAGCAGCGCGCCGCCCATGAGCACCACGTTGGCCGGGGTGCCGGCGACCAGCATGCGGTAACCGCCCCCGAGACGGGAGACGACCCCGCCCGTGAAGAGCACGGCGACCGCGCCACCGCAGTAGAGCCACAGGCCACGCCCGCGCAGCCGCGTGCCCGCGTAGTAGGAGGCCGCGGCGGCGGCCGGCCACATGACCAGCCACACCTGGGCGACGGCGCCCACCACGGCGAGCAGCCACAACCCGCGCCCGTTCACCCGGCCCGGTGACCGCTCCTCCACCGCCACGAACACCGCGGCCGCTCCCGACGCGGCGGCCATCGCCGCGGGCACCGGCCAGGGCAGTCCCGTGGCGACGCCCAGCGCGCCGGAGGCCGAGGCCATGGACAGGACGAACACCATCGCGCCCAGCGCCCACGGCGTGATGCGCTCGATGACGCTTCCATCGCCGTACGTCATGGCCCGAGGTTATCGAGGGTTCGGGCGACCGGCCCCCTACGAAAGTCGAGGGTGCTCCGTCTCTTTCGAGGGGGATGGTGCAGCCCGGTCGTCCAGCAAGGTGAGCGGCATGAGAAAGACAGCCATCGCGGGCCTCCTGCTCGCGCTCACCTGCGCCGGCACCACGACGCTCATGCGACCCGCCCCGGCAGCCGCCTCGCCGGGTGCCGGCGGGCGCTCCACGTCCGTCGTCACGCCGGCCCTGCCACGGCCGACGGGTCCCCATCCGGTCGGCCGCTCGACGCTGCACCTGGTCGACTCCAGCCGTCCCGACCCGTGGGTGCCCGACCGCAAGGCCCGGGAGCTGATGGTGTCCGTCTGGTATCCGGCCCGCGCGGCCACGGGGAAGCCGGCGCCGTACGTCACGCCCCAGGAGTCCGAGCTGATCCTGCGCGACGTGCCCCAGCTCAGGGACCTGCCGCCCGACACACTCGCGAGGACCACGACGTACGCCCGGGTGGACTCCCCCGCGCTGGGCAGCAAGGGTGGCAGGCCGCTCGTCGTGATGTCCCCCGGCATGAAGTTCCCCCGGGCGACGATGACCTCGCTGGCCGAGGAGTTCGCGAGCAAGGGGTACGTGGTCGCGGGCATCGAGCACACGTACGAGTCCGTGGCGACCACGTTCCCGGACGGCAGGACGGTCACGTTCGAGGCCGGCAAGGGCGGCAACACGCCGGAGCTGGGCGAGAAGGTGGCGCGGGTCCGGGCCGCGGACACCGAGTTCGTGCTTGACCGGCTGGCCAGGGCGGGCCGCTGGAAGCGGCTGATCGACGAGCGCAGGATCGCGATGGTGGGCCACTCGGTCGGCGGGCAGAGCGCCGCTCACCTGCTGCCCCTGAGCGGGCGCATCCGGGCCGCGGTCAACCTGGACGGCTCCTACAACCCCAGGACGCCCGCGAAGCCGATCAGCAAGCCGTTCATGATGATCGGCAATCCGAGGCAGCAGCCGAGCACCAGCGGCGAGAAGGGCTCGTGGGACACGTTCTGGGAGCACGTGACCGGCGACGGGAAGCGGTGGCTGACGGTGACGGGCGCCGAGCACTCGAGTTTCGTGGACTACGCGGTGCTCCAGCCGCAGCTCGGGCTGCCCGCGTACCCGATCGACGGCGAGCGCTCGCTGCGGATCACCCGCACGTACGTCACGGCGTTCCTCGACGCGCACCTGCGCGGCGAGCGCCGTCCTCTCCTGGACGGGCCCTCGGCTGCCTACCCGGAGGTGAAGTTCTGGGGTTCCTGACCAGCTGACGGCCGCCGTCGGCGAGGCTCGCACCGCGAGCCGTCCGCACGACGACCCGTCCGCACGACGACCCGTCCGCACGACGACCCGTCCGCATGACGACCCGTCTCTGCGGCGTGCCCCCCGTACGGTGATCCGCTTGTCCGGCGTGCCGTCAGGCGGGGGCCGGGGCCGGTGGTGAGGGCGTTCGCGGGTCCGGGTGACGGAGCAGGCGTCGTACGGCGAAGGCCAACTGCAGCCGCAGCCGCCCCTGAGGGGTGCGCACGTTCCAGCCCAGGAGGTGCTCGCCGCGGGTCAGGCGGTCCAGCAGGGTCGAGTGGTGGATCGTCAGCTCCCCGGCGGCGGACCGCACGCTCGCGGCCTGGGCGACCGCGTGCAGCGTGGCGAGCATCCAGGGCGCCGCCGCGCCGGCGCGGTCGAGCGCCCGGACGTCGGGAACGTCCTGCCGGCCGCCGGGGTCCACCGCCGCGGCCAGGAGCTCCAGCGCACCCAGGTCGTCCGCGTACACCACCCGAGGGCCCGGGTCCTGCTCCGTGCCCTCGGCCGTGAGCCGCAACGCCAGACGCGCAGAGCGGAACGACCCGGGCAGCTCCAGCACCGGAACGGCACGGCCGACCCCGAGCCGCTCAGGCGGCCCCTGGCGGGTGCCCGGCTCGGGGGGCGCTGTCGTGCTCCGTTCGATCCGGGCGGCGCCGCCGGCCACGGCCACGGCTCGGAACAGCGCGTTCTCCTCCAGCTTGAGGGTGCGGGCGGCGCGCAGCCGGGCCTGGTCGGACGCGCCCGGGTTGAGCAGCAACTCCACCAGGGCGGGGTCCTCGCGTGGCGCGCGGCCGGCCGCCCCGCCCCAGGCGCGGTCCAGGACGCCACGCGCCGCGACGGCGGCCCGTTCCAGCACGATGGCGTCGATGGGCCCGGCAGGCGTCGGGCGCTCCAGCCACAGCCGGGCCGAGCCGCTCCGTACCTGCTCGGTCGGCCAGCCGGGATCGGGTGGGGTGGCGGCGTCCTCGTGCCGCCCGTCGGGCAGCGCTCGGATGCGCAGATGGCGCTCGTCGTCGACGAGGCGGGTGGGGCAGCCGGCCAGCACGGCGGCCGCACGGACGATCGCCTCCAGGCCGGCCCGCGTCTCGCCGAGCCGGTCGAAGTAGGCGATGACCTTGACGGCCGCCCCGGCGTCGGGATCGAGCGCGGATACTCGCCCCACGAGGTCCTTCATCGGCTCATTCTGCCTCACCTTGATGGAGGAGCGGCTCCGCTCCAGGGAAACGGACTGGGCTGAGGTCCGCCGTCGGGCCGCTCCGTGTGCGCCCGGCGAGATCAGCTCGGATTCCGGCGAATCCTTTCGCGGTGCGGGGGCCTCTTATGAGGTGATGGCCACACTGAGGTAGGAGATGGGGATGGGTGACGTCGTGATGCCGGCGATGCGGCAGGCGCTCGTCAGGATCTGGTTCCGGCGACAGCGAGGGCGTGGACGTGGCTGACCGATCTTGGGCGAGCACGCAGCTCATCAAGGCGGCGCAGGCCGGCGATCGCGAGTCGATCACTGCGGTGCTCCATGGCGCCCATTCCCACGTGCGGCGCTTCGCGGAGCATCTTTGCGCGTCCCCGCAGGATGCCGAGGACGCCGCGCAGGAAGCGCTGATCATCCTCTACCGGAAGATCGGCTCACTGCGCGCCACGGGGGCATTGGCATCGTGGATGTTCAGAATCGTCCGGAACGAGTGCCTGCGCCGCGCGCACGTGCTGATCGAGCGCGATGACGAGGCCGAAGCCGGTCTGGCGACGTCGGCCGAGGACGAGGCCATCCAGCGCCTGGAAGCCGAACGCGTCGCGCAGGCGATCCAGGAGCTGCCCCATGTCCAGCGCAGAGTGTTGATCATGCGGGACGTACTGGGCTACCCGGGGCGGAGAGTCGCGGAGTCGCTCGGTTTGAGCAACGCCGCGATGAAGTCCCAGCTGCACCGGGCCCGCACCAGCCTCCGGCTCAGCCTGGGCGGCATGACCGGCCCCGCCGAAGGCCCGCATGACTCCGGACCCACCACCGCCCGGCCTGTGTAGACCGCATTCCCACAACCCGAGTTCGAAGAGGAAGTCCCGCCATGCTCGAAACCGGATCACCCGCGCCCGACCTGCTGCTGGAGGACACCGACGGCCGGACCGTCCGCCTGTCCGACCACCGGGGCGGTCATGCCGTGCTGATCTACTTCATGCGGTCCACGTCGTGCGCGATCTGCAACCGGCACGTCCAGGACCTCGTCCGGTGCCGCGACGAGTTGGCGGCCGACGACGTTCAGGTGCTTGTCGCAGTTCCCGAGGACCGTCAGGAAGCGGCCGCGTGGAAGGTCAAGCGCCAGATCCCGTTCCCCGTCGTCGTCGGCCGCCGGGACACCCCGCACGAGATGATCGGCCTGAGCAGGAAGGTCTTCGGCTCGCTGCAGCAGTCGGGCAGCATCCTCGTCGATTCCCAGGGCGTCATCCGCCACGCTCACGGCGCCACCATGCCCACCGGCAGCTACGACAAGAAGGGGATCACCGCGGCCGTCCGGGGTCTCCGCTCCCCCGCCTGACCGGACGTCGTCGTCCCCGGGCGGGTCGAGCGTCGTCAGGCGCTCAGGAGGCGGCGCAGCCAGCGGAGGCGGGCCGCCTTGGCGTCCTGGGAGATGGCGGCGTGCGGAACCATCCCGTCGAACCCGTGGAACCCGCCCGGCCACACATGCAGCTCCGCCCGTCCGCCGGCCTGCCAGATGCGTGAGGCGTACGTGACCGCCTCGTCGCGGAAGGTCTCCGCCGAGCCGACGTCGACGAACGCCGGTGGCAGGCCGGACGGGTCGTCGGCGCGCGCCGGGGCCGCGTACGGGGACACCTCGGGCCCGCCGCGCCGCTCGCCGAGCAGTGCCGTCCAGCCGGTGTGGTTGCTGACGCGGTCCCAGACGCCCAGTCCGGCCATCTGCACGGCGGAGGGGGTGTCGTTGCGGTCGTCGATCATCGGGCATATGAGGAGCTGGCCGGCCAGGGCCGGGCCCTTGCGGTCGCGGGCCATGAGGGCGAGCGCCGCGGCCAGTCCGCCACCGGCGCTGGCGCCCGCGACGACGATGCGCTCGGGGTCGATCCCCAGCTCCTCGGCGTGCTCGGCGGTCCACACGAGGCCCGCGTAGCAGTCCTCCACCGGCGCGGGGTGCGGGTGCTCCGGTGCGAGCCGGTACTCCACCGACACGACCACGAGCCGCAGCTCAGCCGCCCATCCAAGGAGCTCCTCCATGCCGACGCGGTTGTCGCCGACGATCATCCCGCCGCCGTGCGTGTGGTAGAGCGCGGCCAGCGGCGTGTCCGCTCCCACCGGACGGCACACCAGCAGGGAGATGTCGGGGTCGCCGGCAGGGCCGGGCACCGTCCGTTCCTGGACGTGGAACGCCCCTCCTCTGGTGAGGTCGGTCTGGATGGTGAAGCCCGCCTCTGCCGCCCCGGATCGCAGCGTGCTCAGGACGTCCGTGGTGATCGACGGGGGGATGTGCTCGTTGATCAGCGGCAGCGCCGCCGCCAGCTCCGGGTCGAACGGCGGCGGCGCGCCCACGGTGGAGCCTGTCTGGGGGGAAGGCGGGTCGGTGCTCATGAGTCCCTCCGGTCTCCGGGGCGTCACAGCCGTTCGGCGGCGCTGTGCATCATCATGGGCGGGGGCGGACGGATGATTCGACCGCGACATGGCGGATGTTGCCCGCCATCTGGCGGGTATCCGGCGCAGGCGCATGTCATGGGTCCCGGCGGGGCACACCGTGGACCGCATTACCTGGTGGTGGCCGGGGAGGGCGTGGGCGACAACGACAGCCCGGCGTAGACCTCGTCGAGAACTGTCGGCAGCAGGGCGTTCGCCGTGGTCCTGCCGTCGGGCGACAGGGTCAGGTTCGTCCATATCACGAGCGTCACGTCGTTGTCCGCGTCGTAACCCATGAACGAGTTGAAGCCCGGAAGCTCGCCGCCGTGGTAGTACATCGACGCTCTCGGCCCGAAACATTGATAGGTGATGCCGTAGCCGTACTGCTGCCCATCGGGGGTGTCCGGGTCCTCGGGTTGCCGGCTGCGCAGCCATTGGCGCTGGTACTCGGCGTCCAGGACCTTGCCGGATGCCAGTGCCCGGATCCACGTGGCCAGATCGTCGGCCGTGGAGATGACCCCACCGGCGGCGGTGGCGTAGGAGGGGTTCTGGTAGGTGTAGTCGACGGGCCGGAGCGTTCCTTTCCGTGCGGCGGCCCGCATGCCGGCGGGGTACGGCTTGTCGACCATCCCGTAGGAGGATCCGCCGTACATGTAGCCGTGCGAGTGGCGGTCGGGAAGGGAATTGTCGTCGGCGGCGGGAAGCGAGGTCTGCCGCAGCCCGAGCGGGCCGAACAGTCGGTCCTGGAATTGCCGGCCCAATGGGCGCCCACCGGCCTTCTCGGCTATCAGACCCAGCAATGCGTAGTTGGTGTTGTTGTAGCTGTACGACGCGCCGGGCGGGAACTGCGGCCGGTGCCGGAACGCGATGGCCAACACCTCCTGCGGTGTCCAGACCCTCGTCGGGTCGGCATCCAGCGCCGCCGCCAGCTCGGGCGCGTCCGTGTAGTTGTCCAGGCCGCTGCGCATCTTCAGCAGCTCGGCGATGGTGATGTTCCTGCCGTTGGGCACATCCGGAACGTATGCGGACACCGGGTCGTCGAGCCGGAGCTTGCCATCCTGGGCGAGCAGCACGATCAGCGCCGCCGTCATGGTCTTGGTGTTGGAGGCGATCCGGACATGAGTGTCCGCGTCCGGCGGCGTCCGCGCGCCCAGCTTCGTGGTGCCGGCCGTCGCCACGAAGCTCCCCTGCGGGGTGCGTAGCAGGACCACCGCCCCGGGGACCAGCAGCTTCTTGGCGGCGGCGGCCACGACGGCCTGAAACGCGGCGGGGTCTATGCGCTTCAGCGCCGGCCGCCCCGGTGGAGAGGGGGTGGCGGTCGGCGTGCCGGGCCGCGACGCATGGGCCGGCCCGGTCGACGTGTCCGACAGCGCCACGGTCGTCGGCCCGGATGTGCCTGAGCAGCTCGCGATCGAAAGGGCGAGGCAGGAGGCGAGCGCAGCGCCACGGACGGGGCGCGCTTTCCCGGGACGATGTCCTCCGTGGCGCGTCCTCAGTCCGTTCCCAGCCTGGAAAACTCCCATCGCCGCCATCACCGCCTCAGCGAGTGACTGTCCATTCTAGCCTTCGGGACTTTTCCGTCAGCAGCCCGCGGCGGGAGACACCAAGGGTCGTGACGCCGGCTCGTGCATGCCATGGCGGAGCACTGAATCATGCCGCTGATACGAGGGCAGCCAGTTCTCCAGGCTGGCATATGCGGCAGGTATCGTGAGGGCTTGTGACGACGTTTCGGATCAGCGAGGCCGCGGCTCTGCTCGGGGTCAGCTCCGACACGGTCCGCCGGTGGGTGGACGCGGGCCGGCTGGGGGCCGGGCGGGACGAGCACGGCCACCGGCGGATCGACGGCGCCGACCTGGCCGCCTTCGCCCGCTCGCAGATCGAGGAGGACGGCGATGGTGGCCGCTCCTCGGCGCGTAACCGCTTTCGCGGGATCGTCACCGAAGTGATCCGCGACGCGGTGATGGCACAGGTGGAGCTCGCCGCCGGGCCGTTCCGGGTGGTGTCGCTGATGAGCCGCCAGGCCGCGGACGAGCTGGGCCTGGAGGTGGGGGTGGTGGCGGTCGCCGTGATCAAGTCCACCAACGTCGTCGTGGAGGTTCCCGGTCACGAGCGCGTGGCCGGTCATGTGTGAGGAGCCCCCTTGGTGTTCAGGCGTCTCTCCCGATGGACGATCGCCCTGCCCGTCGCGCTCGCGCTGGCGGGCCTGTCCGGTTGCGGCTCCGGCGCACCGGCCACGTCCGCGGCCCCGGCTTCGTCGGCGCCGGCCGACGGTGGCGGGGTCAAGGAGGTGACGGTGTTCGCGGCCGCGTCGCTGACCGGGACGTTCACCGAGCTCGGCAGGTCCTTCGAGGCCGAGCACCCGGGTACGACGGTGAGGTTCAACTTCGGCTCCAGCGCGACGCTGGCCCAGCAGATCGTCCAGGGGGCTCCGGCGGATGTGTTCGCCGCGGCGAGCCCGGCCACGATGAAGACGGTCACCGACGCGACGCCGGCGAGTTCGCCGACCACGTTCGTGCGCAACAAGCTGCAGATCGCCGTACCGAACGACAATCCGGCCAAGGTGGACGAGCTCAAGGACCTGGCCGATCCCAGGGTGAAGGTGGCGTTGTGCGCCGAGCAGGTGCCGTGCGGGGCGGCGGCGGTCAAGGCGCTGGACGCGGCCGGGCTCAAGGTCAAGCCTGTGACGCTGGAGCAGGACGTCAAGGCCACGCTGACCAAGGTCGAGTTGGGCGAGGTGGACGCGGCGCTGGTCTACCGGACCGACGTGATCGCCTCGGCGGGCAAGGCGCGGGGCATCGCGTTCCCGGAGGCGGACAAGGCGGTCAACGACTACCCGATCGCCGCCCTCTCCGATGGGCCCGCGGGTGACCTGGGCAAGCAGTTCGTCGACCTGGTGCTGTCGCGGCAGGGCAAGGACGTGCTGACCAAGGCCGGCTTCGAGGGTCCCTGATCCCGGATGAGCTCCTCTGCGCCGGAACAGCTCGGCTCGGCGGGTCCGCGTGGCGGGCCGGCCGGGAGCCCGGCCGCGGGCCGCGAGGTCTCCGGGCGGCTGCCGTGGATGCTGGTCGTGCCCGCGCTGGTGGGACTGGCGTTCCTGGTGCTGCCACTGGCCGGGCTGCTGATCCGCGCCCCCTGGTCCACGCTGCTGCGGCGGCTGGCCGAGCCGCACGTGCTGGAGGCGTTGCGGCTGTCGCTGGTCTGCGCCACCACCGCCACAGCCGTGTGCCTGCTGCTCGGGGTGCCGCTGGCCTGGCTGCTGGCCCGGGTGTCGTTTCCCGGGCGGCGGCTGGTCCGGGCCCTGGTCACCGTGCCGCTGGTGCTGCCGCCGGTGGTGGGCGGCGTCGCGCTGCTGCTGGTGCTCGGGCGGCGCGGGCTGGTCGGGCAGTGGCTGGATGCCACCTTCGGGATCACGCTGCCGTTCACCACGGCGGGCGTGATCGTCGCCGAGGCGTTCGTGGCGATGCCGTTCCTCGTGATCAGCGTGGAGGGCGCGCTGCGGGGGGCCGACCAGCGGTTCGAGGAGGCCGCGGCCACGCTCGGCGCCTCGCGCTGGACGGTTTTCCGGCGGGTGACGTTGCCGATGGTCATGCCGGGCGTGGTGGCCGGGGCGGTGTTGTGCTGGGCGCGGGCGCTGGGCGAGTTCGGCGCGACGATCACGTTCGCCGGCAACTTCCCGGGTACCACCCGCACCATGCCGCTGGCGGTCTACCTGGCCTTGGAGACCGAGCCGGAGGCGGCGATCGTGCTCAGCCTGATGCTGCTGACCGTCTCGGTGATCATCCTGGCCGGCCTGCGCGACCGGTGGGTGGGCGCGTCATGACCCTCGACGCCCGGCTGGTGGTCACCAGGCCCGCCTTCACCCTCGACATCGCCCTGGAGGTCGCCCCCGGCGAGGTCGTGGCGCTGCTCGGCCCCAACGGCGCGGGCAAGACCACCGCGCTGCGTGCCCTGGCCGGACTCGCCCGCACCTCCGGCGGTCAGATCCGCCTGGGCGGCAGGCCGTTGCACACGCTGCCCGCCGAGAGCCGCCCGATCGGCATGGTCTTCCAGGACTACCTGCTCTTCCCGCACCTGACGGCGCTGGACAACGTCGCCTTCGGACCGCGCTGCCAGGGCGTGTCCAAGGCCGAGGCCCGCCGCACCGCCGCCGCCCTGCTGGAGCGGGTCGGCCTGGCCGACCGTGCCGCCGCCAAGCCGCGGCAGCTCTCCGGCGGCCAGGCCCAGCGGGTCGCGCTCGCCCGCGCGCTGGCCGTGCGGCCCGAGCTGCTGCTGCTGGACGAGCCGCTGGCCGCGCTCGACGCCCACACCCGGCTGGAGATCCGCTCCCAGCTGCGCCGCCACCTGGCCGACTTCGACGGCGTCACCGTCCTGGTCACCCATGATCCGCTGGACGCGATGGTGCTGGCCGACCGGCTGATCGTCATCGAGAAGGGCGTCATCGTGCAGCAGGGGACCCCGGCCGAGGTCGCCCGCCGTCCCCGCACCGACTACGTCGCCCGACTCGTCGGGCTCAACCTGTATCGCGGCGTGGCCGACGGCCCCCGGGTCAAGGTCGGCGAGCTGCCGCTGCACACTTCGGAGCAGCTCGGCGGGCCCGCGTTCGTCGCCTTTCCGCCCGCCGCCGTCGCCCTCTACCGAACGCGCCCGGACGGCAGCCCGCGCAACCTGTGGCAGGCCCGCATCGACGGCATCGAACGGCACGGCGACAACGTCCGCGTACACCTCGACGGCCCCATCACCGCCTTCGCCGACATCACCCCCGCCGCCGTCGCCGACCTCGACCTGACTCCCGGCCAGCAGATCTGGGCCTCGGTCAAGGCCACCGAGACCCACGCCTACCCCGCGTGAACGAGCTCCCGCCGGACGGCCGCCACGACGGCAACGCCATCCGTCTCGGCGAACCCTGCACCGTCAGCTCCCGCCCCGACACCAGCACCTCGGGAACGACGGAACAGCCGTCCGATCGATCGACGCCACCCGACCCTCGGAAACGCCATCAATCATCTATGAACAGTGAGCCGTTCACGACGATGGTGAGTCTCCTCTCGCCACCGCCAGTACTTTTACCAGCGACGGGGACGCTCTGCTCGTAGCTGTTCGTCGTGCTGTATTTGATCTGATCCTGGGCGTTCCAGTAGTCCTGGAACACCCAGTAGATGGTTCGTGTGCCCCGCTGGATGGTGATGCTCTTGCCCATCTCGCCCTGGTTGCCGACCCAGGGAGCCCTGATATTGAGCCAATGCTCGCCACCGGCGGCGAGCCCATACGTTGCGTTCGTCTCTCCTACGTGGACCACCAGCCTCTCCGACAGGTTGTTCACCACATACACGAACTCTGTAACGGTCGCGGCGTTGGCGGGCGGGGCAGCAGTGAGCAGGCCACCGGCGACAAGGACTGCGGTGGCCGCGGCGACTATGCGGGGGGAAACTCTCATTGTGCTCTCCTTGGACAGAGTTTGTAAGCCGAGAGTAATCGTACGAACGCATTCTGTTAAGACCTGATCGCCGTCACTTTCTGTGCTGAGCTTCCTCGAAAGAGCCCGTCCCCCGGCATCCGGCCACTCCCCCGAAGACGCGGCCATGTCCAGACAGGTCCGACAACACTCAGCCGCGCACCTATGCAGCGTGCCCGCGGCCCCTTCCGCTGCAGCGTTCCCGCAGCGCCTTCCACGCGAAACCAACAAGCGGCCGGGGCCCGATGACTCCAACACCGAACCCCGGCCCATGACCCGGCAACCTGCCTACATCAGGAGCCAGGCCATGAGCCGTCACCCTTCCACACCCGCGATCACCGAGGAAGCGAATCCCGGCGAAGGGGTTCGGCCGAAGCGCATCGGACGCTTCTTCGCCAAGCTTCTCCGCCACCGCCGTAGGCGTGCTGTGCCGCTCACTGAGGCGGCCCGTGGACGCCGGCGCAGGCCGAGGCGGTGACAAGGCCCGGCCGAATGCCGGAGGGAACGCCGGCGACGAACGCGAACTGCGCGGTCACTCGGCGCTCGGGACGGTGGCGAGCAGAGCACGCGTCTCGGCGACGACCCGGTCGCTGAACTGAGGGTCGTTCACCTGAACTGAGCCGACCATCGGCTTGCCGTTCTCGTCGTAATAGACGCCGGTGACAGCCGTGGCGTCGGTGAGGACTCGAGTGATCATCCGAGCGGCTCGCTTCGGGGTGCTCCAGTACTTGACGAGGGGGGCGATCGGCGACAGGACGTACCTCGACACGAACACAGCCACGGTGCCCGCGTCCCGTCCGAGGCCGCTGCCAGGACTGAAGCCTGGCTCGACCGCGCTGAAGCGCAGCCGGGGGGTCTCACGTGCGAACGCCAGGACCGTGGCGAGGTTGCCTTGCTTCGAGGTCGCGTAGGCATCCAGACCGGGTCGCGACGCCCCGCCCGGTTCCCACTCGCCACGAGCGCTGGCCTCGGCAGAGATGTAGCGACTGCCACGGAAGCCGGCAACGACGGCGGGCCGGCGCTCGGGGTCCTCGACGGCGGAACATACGAACACCACGTGGGTGCCGTCCGGCAGATGAGGGAGCAGCGCCTCGGTGAACGCGAAGGGGCCGAGGTGGTTGGTGGTGTACGTCAGGTCCCAGCCGTGCGACGTTGTACGGGCCTCAAGCGGCATGATGCCGGCGTTGTTGAGCAAGCCGGCGATCGGCAGGCCGAGGGCGACGATTTCCGAGGCCGCGCGCCGTACGCTCGCGATGTCGGAGAAGTCAGCGACGACCGAGGCTGCCCGGCCGCCCATCGCGGCAATCTCCCGTTCGACCCCGCCGAGCCGCGCCCGGTCTCGGCCGACGAGCACGACAGTGCCGTGATCGGCCATCTCCAAAGCGGTACGCCGGCCGATGCCGGACGTCGGCCCAGTGATGATCCACGCCCGGTCGGGCGACGTGCTGTGCGGGTTCTTTTGAGTCACCCCACAACTCTTGGGCAGTCGCCTCGGGCCAACCAGTCGTCCGGTTTTCGTAGGACTGCCAGAGCCAGCATCAGCCGGCCTGGGCCGCCGTCGTATCTACTCGACCAACTGCTGGTTGCCCAGGACGACGGCGAGAGCCAGGCGCTCGGCATCCTCGGTGCCGGGCTCGGCGGTATAGACCATGAGTCTCACGTCATCGGTGGCGACGAAGAGGACATCGCAGTCGAGGTTGATCGGTCCGACCGCGGGGTGATCGACCAGCTTGCGCTTGGACGGCTCCTGGTCCGGCCCAGGATCATCACGCTCCCAGAGTTCGGCGAAGTGTGGGCTGTGGGCGATGAGCCGCTGAATCAGCGTGCGTAGTTGACGGTCTGCCGGGTACCGTGCGGCCGTACGACGTAGGTCGGCCACCTGTCCCGCCAGGAGCTCCGCCTTTTCCCGCGGCGAGTGAACGACTCGATTGCCGGGACCGACGAAGTTGCGCCAGAGCGCGTTGCGCTCAACTCCGTGCCACGCCGTCGTCAGGCCCATGAGCGCGTCGTAAGGGGCGTTGGCGGCCAGGAGAGTCCAGGTCGCGTCGTAGACGGCCACCGGAGTGTCCGCCAGCCGGTCGAGGAGACGCTGCACGCTGGCGGTGAGCCGCGCCGGCACGACACCTCGACCAGGGGTTCGATGGCCGGCGAGCTCGAAGAGGAGTGCGCGGTCGGTGTCGGAGAGCCTCAGCGCCTGGGCCAACGCCTCGACCACCTGAGGGGAGGGGGACGTCGCCCGTCCCTGCTCGAGCCGGGTCAGGTAGTCAGTCGAGATGCCGGAGAGCCCGGCCAGTTCCTCTCGCCGCAGGCCGGTTGCGCGGCGTCGGCTGCTCGTCGGCAGCCCTACCACTTCCGGCTCCACCCGGTCACGCCAGCGGCGCACCGTCCGACCGAACTCCCAAGACTCCATCGCCCCAGTATGCGATGCATGTAACACCCTGTCCTGGCCCTGAGAGTCCCAGTGACAGATGCCCACACGAATCACGGGACGGGTTCAGCCCCCCCATCGCCGCAGTTGGCCGGATCACTTTGCCTAGCAGAGACGGGAGGAAAGCCACAGGAACGGCTGGACCAGCACGGTCGTCGACCTCGGTGACACCCGCCATCTCGACTCCGCCGAAGCAGGCTGACCTCTCCCCGGCCCCGGACTCCTCTGCTTAGCGGTTCACCGCAGCTTCAGGAGTGCGGGCCAGAACTGCCGGTGTGACTGAGCACTTCAGTTGGCGGGAATCGCCCGCTGAAACGCTCAACCACCACAATTGATCGTTACCAGGCGCCGTCAGTCGGCACCTAGAACGAAGAACAAGAAGCACAGGAACCTCGTGCGAGGGGGCTCGATCTCGCGGAACTCCTCGGGGAACAGTTCGCGGGCTTCCGGCACAAACGGCGGTTCGCTGATGACGCTGATGCGGAAGCCGGCCGCGGTGAAGGCCTCGGTCATCACGTGCAGCGGCCGGTCCCAGAAGCTCAGCTGGGCGGTCTGCCCACCCATGGTCCATTCTTCGATCCGGTTACGGGTTCCGAAATAGCTGGGCTTTTCCCCGGCCCTGTGACGCATGAGGGGGATCACGAAAGGATGGTCGACCGAGACGAGGAGTCGGCCGCCAGGCCTCAGGACGCGTCGCAGCTCGGCCAGCGTCGGTCCCCAGTCTTCCAGGTAGTGCAGCACCAGGGACGCGATGACGTCGTCGAACGCGCCGTCGGGAAAGGGTAGCGGGCCGGCCAGGTCGGCGACCCGCAGATCCGCGTCGGGGCCCAGCCGCCGTCGGGCCAGCTCCAGCATCCCGGCACTCGCGTCGATGCCGGTCACGATGGCGCCTCGATCGCGCAGCGCGAAGAACAGGGGACCCGAGCCGCAGCCGGCGTCGAGGATCCGCCGGCCGGTCACGTCCCCGGCGAGCTCCAGCATCGCGGGCCGCTCGTAGTACGCGTTCAGGAGGCTTGTGTCGTTCTCGGCCGCGTACCCCTCGGCGATCATGTCGTAGGCGTTGGACGGGGAGGAATGTGCGGTCTCAACGTGATCTTCGGGTGTGGTAGGCATGCGGGCCATTTTGGCCCAGTGTGCGGCGACACGGATATGAATGCCGGTCAGATCAGACTTGCCCGCTTCTCAACCGCGCGCGGAACTCGCCGGCTCACGTGCATATCCGCCAGATGAAGCGCTCAGTCAGAGCCGGGCTGAACCAAGGGAATAATCATCCGCCACTTTCCTGGAAAAGATGCCAGGTAGCGAGAAAAGGCGAGGCCGTCGAGAAGGCCGGCCTTCCCAAGGGGACGCGGTTCCACGACCTCCGCCACTACTACGCCTCGACCCTGATCGCGGCGAGCCTCAACCCGAAGAGCATTCAGCGGCGTCTCGGTCACGCGACGGTCAGCGAGACGTTCGACACGTACGGGCACCTGTTCCCGGAAGACGAGGACCTTGGGCGCGGCGCGATCGACGCTGAGATCGCGAAAGACCTGGCGGAACAGAGCCGGAACAAGAAGCAAGAAGGAAATATGTACCCTCACCCCCTGATCAGAGGGGTGGAAGTGACGAGCCGGCCTGTAGGCCGGGTTTTGTCCTTCGTTGCCGAAGGGGCGACCATCCATCTAGGGCCGTCGTTGCCGGCGGCCTCAAGCGGTCTACCCGCGCGGCTCGGGCGGGCAGCCCTCGAACGTCGCGCGCGGGACGCTCCGGAGAGCGTCCCTTCTTGACCTTGCTCCGGGTGGGGTTTACCGAGCCGCCCACGTCACCGTGGGCGCTGGTGGTCTCTTACACCACCGTTTCACCCTTACCTCCCGCGGACGGGAGGCGGTCTGTTCTCTGTGGCACTGTCCCGCGGGTCACCCCGGGTCGGTGTTACCGACCACCCTGCCCTGTGGAGCCCGGACCTTCCTCGGCGAGCCCCGTGAAGGGGCCCGACGCGGTCGCCCGGCCGGCTCGTCTCCGTGAGACTATCGCAGGTGGGCGGTGTCGTTGAACGACTTCACCACGCAGCGGCCGTCGGCGTAGTGCTCGACCAGCGACAGGCAGGCCACGTCGAGGTGCATCCGGTACAGCGCCTCCGGCGGGGCCATCAGGGCCAGCCGCAGGAGCGTCTTGATGGGCGTCACGTGCGAGACGACCAGCACCGTACGGCCCTCGTAGCGTTCGAGCAGCCGGTCCGAGGCCCGCTGGACGCGCTCGGCCACCCGGGTGAAGCTCTCGCCGCCGGGCGGGGCCGTGCCGGGGTCGGCCAGCCAGCGGGTCAGCTCCTCCGGCCACCGCCGCTGCACCTCGGTGAACGTGTGACCCTCCCACGCCCCGAAGTCCGTCTCCCTGAGGTCGTCGTCCACCTCCACGGGCAGGCCGGTCCGCTCGGCCACCGCCTGCGCGGTGCGCCGGGCGCGCGCGAGCGGCGAGCTGACGATGACGTCCAGCTTGTACGGCGGCCGGGACAGCCGCTCGGCCGCCGCCCCGGCCTGGGCGAGGCCGTGCTCGGTCAGCTCGGCGTCGCCGAGGCCGGAGAACCGGCGCTCGACCGAGAGCGGCGTCTCGCCGTGCCGCAGGAGCAGCAGGGAGGTGGCCACACGGGTGGGCGGGCCCCAGCCGGTGCCCTGGGACCGCACGCCGCCCTGCCGCTCCTGCGCGGCGGCGACGGAGGCCGTGGGCGCCGAGAGGTCGTCGGAGACGGCCCCGGCGGAACGGCCGGGGGAGGTGGTGGGCTGGTCGAGCAAGTCCGTCTGGTCGCCCTGCCTCGGGCCTGCGGCTCCGGGGCGCGGCGCCGCTGCGGTCTCGATGCCGGCGGAGTCCGAGCGTCTCCAGGGCAGGCCCTTGGCGGCGGCGTCCATGGCCTCGTTGGCCAGGCGGTCGGCGTGGGTGTTGCGGGCGCGGGGGATCCACGTCCACTCCGTCACGCGCAGCCGCCGCGCCAGCTCGGCCGCCTCGACGGCGAGCGGGCGCAGCCCCTCGTTCTTGATCTTCCAGCGGCCGGCCATCTGCTCGACGACCAGCTTGGAGTCCATCCGCACCGCGACGGCCGCGCCCTCACCGGCCACGCCGAGGACGGCGCGCAGGCCGGCGATCAAGCCGCGGTACTCGGCGACGTTGTTGGTCGTGACCCCGATGGCCTCGGCCGCCTCCGCCACCACCTGGCCGTCGGAGGCGTCGCGGACCACGGCACCGTAACCGGCCGGCCCGGGGTTGCCGCGCGAGCCGCCGTCTGCCTCGATGACGTACGACGTCACAGGCCCGACTCTGCGGTCCGGACGAGGATGCGGCGGCACTCGTCGCAGCGCACCACGTCGTCGTGGGGGGCGGCCTTGATGCGGTTCATCTCGGCGATGGACAGGGCCACCTTGCAGCCCTGGCAACGGCCGCCGCGCAGCATGGCGGCGCCCACGCCGTACTGCTGCCTGAGCTTCTCGTACAGGGCGAGCAGGTCGGCGGGGATGTCGCCGGCGACGGCGGCGCGGCGGCCCTGGGCCTCCCCCGCCTCCTTGTCGATCTCGACGAGCGCGGCGTCGCGGCGGTCCTCGGCGGCGGCACGGGCGGCGGCCAGCTCGTCGGCCTTGGCGCGCAGGTCGGTGACCTTGCTGTCGGCGGCCTCGCGCCGCTCCATGATCTCCAGGACGACCTCCTCGAGGTCGCCCTGCCGCCGGTGCAGGGAGGCGATCTCGGACTGGAGGCTGGCGAGGTCCTTCGGCGAGGTCACGGCGCCGGAGTCGAGCCGCTTCTGGTCGCGCTCGGCGCGGGCGCGGACGGTGTCGACGTCGCCCTCGGCCTTGGTCTGGTCGCGGGCGAGGTCGCCGGCCTCGGTCTCGGCCTCGATCACCTCGGTGGCGAGCTTGGCGTAGCGCTTGGACTGCTCGTCGATCTCGGCCAGCTCGGGCAGCGTGCGGCGACGGTGGGCGAGCCGGTCGACGACGGCGTCCAGCTCTGCCAGGTCGAGGAGTCGCTTCTGGGCGTCAGGGGCTGCTTTCATGATCAATATCCTTTTGTCCAAGCATCGGTGACCGCGGCGGAGACGCGCGTCTCAACGGTAACGCCACCGCCGCGCAGGATGGACGCCGCGCCGTCCAACCAGGGCCACTCGGTGGCCCAGTGGGCGGCGTCGATCAGCGCGGGGCCGCCCGCTTCGGCGAACTCGCTGGCCGGATGGTGCCGCAGGTCGGCGGTCAGGAAGGCGTCGACGCCCGCCGCGCGGGCCGTCTCCAGCAGCGAGTCGCCCGCTCCCCCGCTGACGGCGACGCGAGCCACGCGGCGCGACGGGTCGCCGGCGACACGGATGCCCCACGACGTCTTCGGCAGGCCGCCGGCCACCGCGACCGCGAACTCCTCCAGCGTCACCGGCTCCGGCAGCTCGCCGACGCGTCCCAGGCCGCGCCACGGGTCGTCCGGGAACGGCTGCAGCGGCACCAGGTCGCCCACCAGGCCGACGGCGCGGGCCAGCGCGTCGGAGACGCCGGGGTTGGCGACGTCGGCGTTGGTGTGGGCGGTGTAGAGGGCGATGTCGCGCTTGATCAGGGTGTGGAGGAGGCGGCCCTTGGGCGTGTTCGCGGCGACGGTGGTGGTGCCGCGCAGGTAGAGCGGGTGGTGGACGACGATCAGATCGGCGCCCCACTCGACGGCCTCGTCCACCACGGACGTCACCGGGTCCACCGCGAGCAGCACCCGCCGCACCGGTTGGGCGGGGTCTCCGCAGACCAGGCCCACCGCGTCCCACGACTCGGCCCGGGCGGGCGGGTAGGCCGCCTCGAGCACCTCGATCACCTCTGCCAGCGTCACTGCAGCCACCTGGGCAGACTATCGGGAACGGCGGGGCGGACCGTCCCCGACGGCGGCCGCCCGCCGGCCCGTCCCGACAGATGTCGTGGTCCGACCGCGGGCCCGCCGGGCGACGTCGCAGTCCTGGCAGCAGGCGCCGCCGTGGTCGTCGAGGGCTGTCGTACGGGACGGGCCGGGCGTACCGTGAGCTGGTTCCTCATCCTTCGAGGAGGCGTGGATGGCACCCAGGATCGCGATCATCGGAGCGGGGTTCGGCGGGCTGTGCATGGCCATCCGGCTGGAACGGGCCGGCATCACGACGTACACGGTGTTCGAGAAGGCGGGCGACCTCGGGGGGACGTGGCGGGACAACACCTATCCGGGCGCGGGCTGCGACATCCCGTCGCACCTGTACTCGTACTCGTTCGAGCGGTACGCGAGCTGGACGCGGCGCTACGCGGAGCAGCCCGAAATTCTGGGCTACTTACATCGTTGCGCCGATAAATACGGCGTCAGGCGGAAGATCCGGTTCAATACCGAGGTCGTGAGCGCCGACTTCGACGGCTCCCGATGGCAGGTCACCACCGCGCCGGCTTCCCCAGCGCAGCCCGCGGAGCCCGCGGAGGCGCATCCGGCCGCGGCACCCGCCTCCGCGGCACCGGAGGCCGCAGCACCCGCCTCCGCAGTACCGGACGCCGCAGCGCCCGCCACCGCGGCGCCCGCCCCCGCAGCACAGGGCTCCGTGGAGGTGTTCGATGTGGTGGTGGCGGCCGTGGGGCAGCTCAACCGCCCCCACCTCCCCGACATACCTGGAATTTCCGACTTCGCGGGTACGTCCTTTCACTCCGCCCGCTGGGACCACGCCCACGACCTGACGGGCAGACGGGTGGCCGTGATCGGCAACGGCTCGTCCGCCGCCCAGCTCATCCCCCTCGTCGCCCGGGCCGCCGGACGGCTGGAGGTCTTCCAGCGCACCCCGAACTGGGTGATCCCCAAGCCCGACGCCGCGTTCGGCCCCTGGGCCAGGCTCGCCCTGCGGTACGTGCCGGGTGCGCAGCGGGCGTACCGCGAGTGGATCTACCGGTACGCCGAGGCGGCCCTGTACCCGGCCCTCGCCCGGGGCTGGAGCGCCGACCTGCTGCGCAACCGCGCCCTCGGGCACCTGCATCGCCAGGTGCCGGACCCGGCCCTGCGCGCCAAGCTCACCCCGGGCTACCCGCCGGGCTGCAAGCGCGTCGTCATCGACAGCGCCTTCTATCCCGCCCTGACCAGGCCGAACGTCGACGTGGTCACCGAGAGGATCATCCGTATCACGCCGGAGGGTGTCGAGACGGCCGAGGGGCTCCATCCGGCCGACACGATCGTCTACGCCACCGGGTTCCGGAGCACCGAGTTCCTCGCGCCGATGAGTGTCACCGGCCGCGACGGCGCGGACCTCGCGGAGCGGTGGGGCGCCGGCGCGGAGGCGTACCTCGGGATCTCGATGCCCGGCTTCCCGAGTCTGTTCCTGCTGTACGGGCCCAACACCAACCTGGGTCACAACTCGATCGTCTTCATGCTGGAATGCCAGGTGAACCACGTCATGGCCTGCCTGCCGCACCTGTCCGCGCACGGGCCGATGGAGGTGCGGCCGGAGGCGATGGGGGCCTGGAGGCGGCGGCTCGGCGACGCGATGGGGCGGATGGTGTGGCAGGACGGCTGCCGCAGCTGGTACAAGACGGCCGACGGCCGGGTCACCAACAACTGGCCCGGCACCACCACCCTCTACCGCAGACTGACGTCCCGCCCGCCGCGGCGCGCGTACCGGCACGTGCGCCCCGCCCCCTGACCCGCCTGGTGCGGACGCACCCCGCGGATTCGGTGGGATGTGGGCGGTAGCGTCCGGTGCATGACCTCATCCCTCCATCGCCGTTCCGTCGTGGCGGACGCCCACAACGACCTCCTCATGGCCGTCTCGGCCCGCCCGCCCGAGCGGTGGGCCGCCTTCTTCCGCGAGCAGTGGCTGCCGCAGCTCCGGGAGGGCGGGGTCCGGCTCCAGGTGCTGCCGGTGTTCGTGGACGACCAGTACCGCCCCGAGGGGGCGCTGCGGCAGACGCTGCGCATGATGGAGTGCGCGCACGTGATCGCCGAGGGCAACCCCGAGGAGGTACGGCTCTGCCTCAGGGCCGCCGACGTGGAGGAGGCCCTGGAGTCGGGCCGGATCGCGCTGGTCCTGGCGCTGGAGAGCATGCCGGGGCTGGACGCGAGCGTGGAGCTCATCTCGACCGCGTACCGGCTCGGCGTCCGGATCGCCTCGATCGCGCACTTCGGCCGCACGCCGCTGGCCGACGGCAGCGGCGAGGACGCGACCGGCAGCGGCCTGACCACGCACGGCGTCGCCGCGCTGAAGGAGATGGAACGGCTCGGCATGGTGTTCGACGTGTCGCACCTGGGCGCGCCGGGAGTGGCCCACGTCCTGGAGCTGGCCACCGAGCCGGTCATGGCCACGCACTCGGCGGCCCGCGCGCTGCGCGACCACCACCGCAACCTCACCGACGACCAGATCCGCGGCGTGGCCGCCACCGGCGGCGTCATCTGCGTGAACTTCTTCGCCCCCTTCCTCACCGAGGACGCCCGGGCCGCGACGCTCGACCACGTGCTGGACCACATCGAACACGTGGTGGGCGTGGCCGGCGTCGACCACGTCGGCCTCGGCCCCGACTTCATCCGCGAGGTCATGGAGGACCTGACCCCGCCCTGCTGCGAGGACCTGGACCCGCGAGGCGTGGACGGGAAGGCGGCCGTCCCGGGTCTGGAGGGACCCCGGGGGCTGCCTCTGGTGACCGAGGGACTGCTCCGGCGCGGCCTGCGGGAGAAGGACGTCAGCAAGATCATCGGGGAGAACCTGCGCCGGTTCCTCGGGGAGCGACTGGCCTGATCGGGGGCCTGATCCGGGCGATGGCCAGGGCGATATCGTGAGCGGATGGGGAGGATCACGAGGGCGGAGTCGCAGGAGCGCAACCGGGCGCGCGTCCTGGCCGCGGCGCGTGAGGAGTTCGCCGGGCGGGGCTTCCGCGACGTCAAGATCGACGACATAGCGGAGCGGGCGGGGCTCACGCGAGGCGCGGTCTACTCGAACTTCCCCGGCAAACGGGCCCTGTTCTTCTCCGTCCTCGCCGACGCCTACCGACCGGACGGGTCGCACAGGCCCGACGGGCCCGACGGGCCGCTCTTGGGGGACGCGCGTTCCGGGCGCCCGTCCGCGGCCGGAGCGGGCGGGGACGTGGCCGCGGTGCTCGGAGCGGTCGCGCGGGCATGGCTGGACGACCCCGTGCCGGGGAGCGCGACGGCCGTGTGGCGGGAGCTGGTGCCGCAGGTGCAGGCCGACGAGGCGAGCCGGTCGGCGTTCGCGCAGCTCATGACCCTGTACGCGACGCTGCTCGGGCTGGCCATGGAGCGGCTCGACGCGCGGCCCGGTCGGCGGCTGGTGCGGGTGGCGGCGGCGGCGCTGACCATGCTCCAGGGAGCGTCCCAGCGTGCCGCGCTCGCCTCCGGCCTTGCCGACGGTCGCAGCACCGGTCACGAGCACGATCAGGAGCACGATCGGGGGCACGATCAGGGGGACGATCTCGGACGCGATCAGGAGCGCGAGCACGGGCGCGTTCTCGGACACGGTCACGGGTGGGCAGAGCCGGGAGAGGCACGGGAGGATCTCGTGCGGGCGTGCGAGCGGCTCGCCGGGCTTGATCCCGGCCCCGCCCCGCTGCCGCCCGTCCTGGCGCTGGAGCCGTACGCCGCGGACGGCCCATGGGCGCCCCCGGCGGCCACGGACGCGTTGCGGGGGACGCCCGTCGATCTGGGGGGCGACGGGCTGCTGCTGTTCCTCGGGTTGCGCCGGCTCTCCGCGCTGGAGGAGGCCGTACGGGCCGCGCCCGCCGGACTGCCGGTCACCGTGGTCGTGGTGACGGGCGACCCGGGTGAGCTGGGGCCGCTGGCGCGGTTCGCGCTGGCCCGCGTGGGAGCGCACCTGCGGGCGGCCCTGCCTCCGGGCGCGTGGCCGGGCGTGCGGGTCGTGTGCGACGAGAGCGGGCGCGTCGCCGCGGCGGCCGGGACGGCGTCCGTGCGCGACGAGACGGAGAGCGCCGTACGGGTCTCGGCGGGGCGGCTGGTACGGCGGGCCGACGGCCGGGGAGCCGGGTACGCCCTGGCCTCCGAAGCCGCCGGTGACGCCGAGAGCCGGGGCACGGCGGGCAGGAGCGCGGACCCGGGCACAGGAGCATGGGGGCCCGCGGCGTGAGGAACAGCGACATGAGGCACGGGGGCATCAGGCACAGCGGCACGAGGCACAGGGGCATGACGGAAAAGGGCGTGCGTGATGGGTGAGCAGCGGGCGGCGGCCGGGGGCGACGCCGCCGGACGGGACGCGAAGGAGGCCGCGGCCCGGGTCGGGGTGGTGGTCCGGGAGCTGCACGCGATCGGCGACTTCCAGCAGGTCTACCGGCTCTTCGACGACATCTGGCACTTCAGTCCGGGCGATCCCCCCGTCACCCTCGAACTGATGATCACGTTCGCGCACGCGGGCGGCTACGTGGCCGCCGCCTACCAGGACGACGTCATGGTGGGCGCGTCGGTCGGGTTCCGGGCGGCGGAGCGCACGCTGCACTCGCACGTGACCGGCGCGCGGGCCGGCCGCGGCATCGGGTACGCGCTCAAGCTGCACCAGCGCGCCTGGTGCCGGGAGCACGGACTGGACCGGATCAGCTGGACCTTCGATCCGCTGGTGCGGCGCAACGCCCGTTTCAACCTGGCCAAGCTCGGCGCCCGGCCGGAGGCGTACGTGGAGAGCTTCTACGGCACGATGACCGACGCGATCAACCAGGGCGACGAGTCCGACCGGCTGGTCACGGTCTGGGACCTGGCCGGGCCGCCCGCCGACACGCCGCCCCCGCCGTACACCGTGGGGCTGGGTGTGGAGGACGAGCGGCCGGTGAGGGGGCGCGCGGACGGGCCGGTGGTGCTGGTGGCGACGCCGCACGACATCGAGACGCTCCGGCGGCGGGACCCGGGCGCGGCCAAGGCGTGGCGGCTGGCCGTGCGTGACGTGCTGGGCGGTCTGATGCGGGAGGGCGGCCGGGTGGTGGGGTTCACGGACGCCGGCGCGTACGTGGTGGCGACACGCGGCGCGGGCGGATCTGCTCTCGGAGCTTGACCGCGGATGTTGTGCAAATGTGAATATGTCAGTGAAAACCAGGAAATAAACGGGTTTCCGCTGGTTTGAGCTCCCGCCGGGAGTCGAACAAGGAGATCCGCGATGACGGAGTTCACTCCGACCGTCCCCGCACGAGTCCTGCCGTCCGTCACTGTCCGCGACCTGCCCGAACCGCCGCGCTCCCCCTGGCGCATCATCGGCCCGGGGCTGGTGGGCGCGGGCGTGGGGCTCGCCTCCGGCGAGTTCATCCTCTGGCCGTACATCGCCTCCCAGGTCGGGCTGGTGTTCATCTGGGGTGCGGCGATCGGCATCATCACGCAGTGGTTCCTGAACATGGAGATCGAGCGTTACACGCTGGCCACCGGGGAGACCGCGCTGACCGGGTTCAGCCGGATGTGGCGGCACTGGGGCATCGTGTTCGTGGCGATGACCCTCGCGTCGAACCTGTGGCCGGGCTGGGTGACCACGTCGGCCACCATGGTCACGTACCTGACCGGCTCCGGCCAGGGCAGCGTGCGCTGGATCGCGATCGGCATGCTGCTGGTGATCGCGCTCGGGCTGACGCTGGCGCCGGTCATCTACGTCGCGCTGGAACGGGTGATCTTCGTGAAGATCGCCCTGGTGACGATCCTGGTGGTGGTGGCGGTCGTGCTGGCCATCACCGCCCAGAGCTGGGTGGAGCTGGGCAAGGGGCTGACGGTGGGCGCCCGCGTCCCGGTGCCGCCGCTGGACTTCGCGCTGCTCATGGGCGCCATCGCCTACGCGGGCGCGGGCGGCGGGCAGAACCTGTGCCAGAGCAACTGGATCCGCGACAAGGGCTTCGGCATGGGCCTGTACGTGCCGCGCCTGGTCAGCCCGGTCACCGGGCACGAGGAGGCGGCCTCCTCGACGGGCTTCCAGTTCGCGCCCACCAAGGCCAACATGGCCCGGTGGCGGGCCTGGTGGCGCTTCGCCAACGTCGAGCAGGCCACCACGTTCGCGCTGGTGTCGTTCCTGACGATCGCGTTCATGTCGATGCTGGCCTACTCGACCGTGCACGGGAAGCCGGGCCTGGCCAACGGCATCGGGTTCCTCAAGGTGGAGGGCGAGACGCTGCAGAGCGAGGTCGGCACGTGGTTCGGGGTCCTGTTCTGGGTGATCGGGGCGCTGGCGCTGTTCGCCTCGGCGATGGGCATCGTGGACTACACCTCGCGGCTGGCGTCCGACACCATCAAGACCGTCTACCTGAGGGACCGGGCCGTCTCGGTCAACCGGGTCTACTTCATCGTGGTCTGGGCCATGACGCTGGTCGGCAGTGCCGTCCTGCTGCTCGGCTTCGACCAGCCGCTGATCCTGCTGGTGCTGTCGGCGAGCTTCGCGGCCGTGATGATGTTCGTGTACTCGATCCTGCTCATCGTGCTGAACCGCCGTGCCCTTCCGGCCGTCATCAAGGTCCGGTCGTACCGGCTGGCCGCGCTGGTCTGGTCGATCGCCTTCTTCGGCACGCTGACCGTGCTGACCGTCGTCCAGCAGACGCAGAAGCTGCTGGGCGGATAGCGGCTTGACCTCAATCGCGCTTGGGGTTGCATGCTCGGTGGCATGAGGACCATCGAGGTGACGAGGTTCGGCGGGCCCGAGGTGCTGGAGCCGCGGGAGGCTCCGGACCCCGTCGCGGGGCCGGGACAGGTGCTGATCGGCGTGGCGGTCGTGGACGTCATGTCGCTGGACGCGCAGTTGCGGTCGGGGTGGGGGCGTGAGTGGTTCTCCCACGAGCCGCCCTACGTGCCCGGCACCGGCGTGGCCGGGCGCGTGCTCGCGACCGGCGAGGGGGTCGATCCCTCGTGGGCCGGGCGGCGCGTGGCCGCGCTGCTGCCCTCCGGCGGCGGGTACGCGGAGCTGGCGGTGGCGGACGTGGCGACGGTCGTGCCGGTGCCCGGCGAGGTGCGGCTGCGCGACGCCGCCGCGCTCATCCAGGTGGGCCCGGCGGCGCTCAGCCTGATCGACGCCGCCGAGCTCAAGCCGGGCTCCCGCGTGCTGGTGACCGGCGCGGGCGGCGCGCTCGGCCTGCCCCTGGTGCGGCTGGCCGCCGCGGCGGGCGCCCACGTGACCGCGGCGGCGCGCGGGACCGCCAAGCGGGCGGCGGCCGCGGGGCTCGGCGCCGCGGACACGACCGGCTACGACGAGATCACCGGCGAGTACGACGTGGTGCTGGACGGCGTGGGCGGCGAGGTGGGCGTGGCGGCGTTCGGGCGACTGGCGCCGGGCGGCGTGTTCTTCGCCTACGGCGCGGCGGACGGCTCACCGGCGCCCGTGGACCCGGCGGAGGCGGAGCGCCGGGGGGCCCGGCTGGTCGGCATGGAGCAGGTCCAGTTCACGCCTGAGGAGTTCCGGACGCTCGCCGGCCGGACGCTGGCCGAGGCGGCGGCGGGCCGCCTGTCCACGGTCGTCGGCAAGGCGGTGCCGTTGCGGGAGGCCGCGGAGGCCCACGCCGCCCTGGCCGGCCGCGAGCTGGTGGGCAAGGCGGTGCTGCTGGTCACGGCCGAGGCCGTGCGCTACCGCCGTCACGGCGGCCCGGAGGTGCTGGAGCTGGAGGAGGCGCCGCCGCCCGAGCCGGGACCCGAGCAGGTCCGGGTGGCGGTCAGGGCGGCCGGGGTGAACCCGGTCGACTGGAAGATCCGCTCCGGCCTGATGGGGGCGCCGCCGGACGGCCCCTCGGGCACCGGCCTCGAACTGGCGGGCACGGTGGACGCCGTCGGGCCGGGCGTCACGCGCTGGGAGGGGGGGCGGCCGGTGTTCGGCCGCGCCACGGGGGCGCTCGCCACGCACGCGCTCGCCTCCGCCGGCGACCTGCTGGCCAAGCCCGAGTGGCTGGCGTACGAGCGGGCCGCCGCGCTGCCCGTGGCGGCCGAGACCGCCTACCGCGCGCTCGGCCTGCTCGGCGATCCGGCCGGCCGCACGCTGCTGATCCACGCCGTGGCGGGCGGTGTCGGCCTGGTCGCCGCGCAGCTCGCCGTGGCCCGGGGCGCCACGGTCGTCGGCACGGCGGGCGAGCGGCACCACGCCTTCCTGCGCGAGATCGGCGTCCACCCGGTGACCTACGGCGACGGGCTGGAGGAGCGGCTGCCCGGTCCGGTTGACCTGGTGCTGGACGCCTCCGGCCGGGACGTGCTCGGGCTCTCGGTGCGGCTCACCGGCGATCCGGCGCGGGTGGTCACCATCGCCGACCCGGCGGGCGCCGCGCGGCACGGCGTCGTCTTCTCCACCGGGTCGCCGGGGGCGCCCCTGGAGGAGGTGTTCGCCGAGGTGCTGCCGCTGGTGCGCGCCGGGGCGCTGAGGCTGCCGATCGCCGGGGTGTTCCCGCTGGAGCGGGCCGCCGACGCGCATCGCCGCAGCGAGGACGGCCACCACCTCGGCAAGCTCGTCGTGGCCGTGGCGGGAGACCTGAACGCGGAAGCGGGCCTTCCTCGATAGGCGGCAGACTGGGCGCATGCTGGAAACGTCCGCGCGCCTGCTGAAGCTGCTGTCCCTGCTCCAGGCGCACAGGGAGTGGTCGGGCCCCGAGCTGGCCGGGCGGCTCGGGGTGTCGACCCGGACCATCCGCAACGACGTCGAGCGCCTGCGCAGCCTCGGCTACCCGGTCCACGCCACGCCCGGTGTCGCGGGCGGCTACCGGCTGGGGGCGGGCGCCGCGCTGCCGCCGTTGCTGCTGGACGACGAGGAGGCCGTCGCGGTGGCGGTCGGGCTGGGCCGGGCCGCGGGCGGCGGCGTCGAGGGCATCGAGGAGACCTCGGTGCGCGCCCTGGCCAAGCTGGAGCAGGTGCTGCCGTCGCGGCTGCGGCACCGGGTGAGCGCCCTGAACGCCTACACGGTGCAGGTCCCCGGCAGCGCCCCCTCCGTCGCCCCCTCCGTCGCCCCGGAGGTGCTGACGACGATCGCCAACGCCGCCCGTGACCGGGAGCGGCTGCGCTTCGACTACACCGGCCACGAGGGTGAGGTGACGGCGCGCGACGTGGAGCCGTACCGGCTGGCGCACCGGCGCGGCCGGTGGTACCTGCTGGGCTACGACGTGCGGCGGGAGGACTGGCGGACGTTCCGCGTGGACCGGCTGCGCCCGCGCGTCCCGTCCGGGCCGCGGTTCGCCCCGCGGGAGCTGCCCGGCGACGGCGACGTGGCCATGTACGTGGAGAAGGGCGTCAACACCGCGATGTGGCGCTACCGGGCGACGGTGCTGCTGCACGCCCCGGCCGGGCAGGTGGGCCACCTGCCTCCCGGCCTGGAGCCGGAGCCGGTGGACGAGGCGACCTGCCTCCTGCGGCTGGGCGGGGACGACGTGGGCGGGATGGCCGCGTGGCTGGGGTTCCTGGGCGTGGACTTCGAGGTGCTGGACCCGCCGGAGCTGGTGGAGGCGGTGGCTGTGCTCGGCGAGCGGTACCGGCGGGCCGCGGCCCGCCGGCCGTCGTCATGAGCCGCCGGCGTCATGAGCCGCCGGTGTCATGAGCCGCCGGTGTCATGAGCCCGCCGGTGTCATGAGTCCGTGAGCCGCGACAGGTACGCCTCGCGGACCTTGGAGCGCGACAGCTTGCCCGTCGGCGTGCGCGGCAGGCTCTCCAGGTACTCCACCACCCGGGGGTGCTTGAACCGGGCCAGGCGCGGCGCGCAGTGCTCCAGCAGCTCGGCCGTCAGCTCCGGGCCCGGCGTGGCACCGGGGGCGGGCTGGACGAGCGCGACCACGCGGTGCCCCCACTCCTCGTCCGGCGCCCCGATGACCGCCACGTCGGCGACCGACGGGTGCTCCAGGAGCGCGGCCTCGACCTCGGCCGGGTAGATGTTGACGCCCCCGGAGACGATGAGGTCGCTGCGCCGGTCGCAGAGGAACAGGTAGCCGTCCTTGTCGAGGTAGCCGATGTCGCCGGGGGCGTACCACTCGCCGCGCATGCTGGCGGCCGTCTTCGCCGGGTCGTTGCGGTACTCGAACCGGCCGAGGCTCGACTTGACGTACACCATGCCCGGCTCGCCGGGCGGCAGCTCGCGGCCGTCCTCGTCGAGGATGCGCGCCTCGAACGTCGGCGCGGGACGGCCGACCGTGCCGGGCCTGGCCAGCCACTCCCGCGGCTTGACCGCGAACGCGATCGTGGACTCGGTCGAGCCGTAGTACTCGTACAGCACCGGCCCCCACCACTCCATGATCTCCCGCTTGACCGCCACCGGGCAGGCGGCGGCCGTGTGGATCACCTGCCGCAGGCTGGACACGTCGTACGACGCCCGGACCTCGCGCGGGAGCTGGAGCATGCGGTGCAGCATGGTCGGCACCATCATGGCGTTCGTCACCCGGTGGCGCTGGATCAGCTCCAGCACGTGCACCGGCTCGAACCCGGCCGTGATCACCACCGTGTGCCCGAGGTGCAGCGCGAACTGCGTGTGCGCGCACGGCGCGGAGTGGTACATCGGCGAGGTCACCAGGTGCACGCCCTCGCCCGGCGTCAGGTCCACCACCTCGCCGAGGAACCAGGTGTAGAGGGGGGCGACCGCCTCCGGCTCCGCGCCGGACAGCCGGCGCTGCACCCCCTTGGGGAAGCCGGTGGTGCCGGAGGTGTACCACATGACGGCGCCCGAGGTGCGCCCGCCGGGCGCGGTGTCCGGCTGCCCCTGGGCGAGCCCGGCCGTGCCGATCTCGGCGCCGGCCGGCACCTTGTCCGCGTACGCCTCGCCGGTGACGACGAGGCCCGCGTCGCAGTCGCCGAGGATGTAGGCGATCTCCGGCTCGGTGAGGTGCCAGTTGACCGGCACGTAGAACAGGCCGATCTGCCCGGTGGCCATGAGCATGACGACGGCGTCGAGGCCGTTGGGCAGCACGCCCGCGACCACGTCGCCGGTGCCGAGCCCGCGGGCGCGCAGGCCGTGGGAGACCTGGTTGACGCGGGCGAGCAGCTCGCCGTACGTGGTCCGGGTGCCGTCGGCGTCGATCACCGCGAGCCGGCCGGGGTCGGCGGCGGCCAGCGCGTAGAAACCCGGCGGATGCCCCGCCGTGGGCTCGTCGGCCGCCATCACGCCTCCATCAGGGCGGCGAGGCGGGCGCGGTGGACGCGGGGCGGGCCGAGCAGCACCTCGTCGGCCTTGGCCCGCTTGTAGAACAGGTGCGCGTCGTGCTCCCAGGTGAAGCCGACGCCGCCGTGCAGCAGGAGGTGGTCGCGGGCCACCTCGAAGCAGGCTCGGCCGACGTACGCCTGGGCGAGCGCGGCGGCCTGCGGCAGCTCGGCGGGCGCCTCGCCGGCGGCCCAGGCGGCGTAGCGGACGATGGAGTCGGCCTGTTCGAGCTTGCAGTGCATGTCGGCCAGCTTGTGCTTGACGCCCTGGTAGGAGCCGATGTAGCGGCCGAAGGTGACGCGGATCTTGGCGTAGGCGACGATGGCGTCCAGCGCGGCGCGCAGCACGCCGAGCTGCTCGGCGGCGAGCGCGACGGCCACCAGGTCGCCCACGGCGGCGGCCCCGTCCGGGCCGAGCGGGCCGAGCACCCGGGCGGGCGCGTCGGCGAGCTCCACCCGGGCCTGGCCGCGCGTGAGGTCGAGGGTCTCCAGCGGCGTCCGGGTGACGCCGGGGCCGTCGAGGTCCACCGCCACCAGCACGGGGCCGTCCCCGGCGGAAGCCGTGGCGAGGAGCACGGCGGCCTCCGTGCCGCTCAGCACCTGCGGCAGCGTCCCCCGCACGGTCACCCCGGCCACCCCGCCACCCGCCACCCCGCCGCCCGCCACTCCGCCGCCCGCGGCCCGCGCCGTCACGTGCCGGGAGGTGACGGGCAGCGCGAGCGTGGCGGCGATCCGGCCCTCGGCGATCCCGGTCAGCAGCTCCTTGTCCGGTACGCGGGTGAGCGCGAGGGCGGCGAACGCGGTCGCCAGGAACGGTCCCGGCAGCAGCGCCGCGCCCGTCTCCTCCAGCGCCACGGCCAGCTCGGCCATGCCGGCGCCCGCTCCGCCGTACTCCTCGGGGACGATCAGCCCGGACAGGCCCAGCTCGCCGTTGAGGCGGGCGTGGACCGCGGGGTCGTAGCCCTCGCGGACCTTGGGCAGCGGCGAGACGGCGGCCAGGAACGAGCGGACCGCCTCCCGGAGCTCCCGCTGCTCCGGCGTGAGCACGAGCCTCATCCCTGCGTCCCCACCTTCAGGTCCTTGAACGGCACGGTCTTGTCCACGCGCGGTCCGGGCGGCAGGCCCAGCACGCGCTCGCCGATGATGTTGCGCATGATCTCGTTGGTGCCGCCGCCCAGCGACATGGCGGGGGCCAGCGAGATCGCGTGCGCGAGCGGGCCCGCGTCGCCGGGACCCGCGACGGCGGAGGGGCCGGCCAGCCGGGTGGCGAGGTCGGCCTCGAACAGGGTCAGCTCGGCCAGCAGCAGCTTGGCGGCGCTGCCGCGGGCGCCGGGGAACAGGCCCGCCTCCGCCTCCTGGGCCAGCCGCTGGTTGAACAGGGCCAGCGCCCGGCTGCGGATGTGCAGCTCGACCAGCTCGTCGAGGACCAGCGGGTCGCTGGTGTCGGCGGTGCGGCGCAGGGCCTCCAGCGAGGTGGGGTCGTCCTTGGCCCGGCCCATGCCGACGCCGGAGGAGATCGACAGCCGCTCGTGCAGGAGGGTCGTCACGGCGACGCCCCAGCCGTCGTCGACGTCGCCGACCCGGTGCGCGTCGGGCACCACCACGTCGTCGAGGAACACCTCGTTGAAGTGGGCGCGGCCGGTCATGTCCTTGAGCGGCCGGACCGTCACGCCGGGGTCGCGCATGCCGACGACGAGCATGGTCAGGCCCCGGTGCTTGGGCGCCTCGGGGTCGGTGCGGGTGAGCAGCAGGCCCCAGTCGGCGTGCTGGGCGACCGACGTCCACACCTTCTGCCCGTTGACGATCCAGCGGTCGCCGTCGCGGACGGCGCGGGTCTGCAGGGCGGCCACGTCGCTGCCGGCGCCCGGCTCGGAGAAGAGCTGGCACCAGATCTCCTCGCCGCGCAGCAGCGGCCGGACGAATCGCTCGCGCTGCTCGTCGGTGCCCCGGTCCACCAGGGTGGGCCCGGTCATGCCCAGCCCGATGGAGAAGACGTAGGTGGGCAGGGAGAAGTGGCGGGCCTCGGCGGCGAACGCGCGCTCCTCGGCCTGCGTCAGGCCCTGGCCGCCCCATCGCTCGGGCCAGGTGATGCCGGAGTAGCCGGCGTCGTACAGCCTGGCCATGAAGTCCTTGGCGTGGGAAACCGCGTCCTCGCCGGCGGTGTCGCCGGTGGGCGCGTTCTCGAGCAGCCATGCCCTGGCGGCCCGCCGGTACTCGTCGAGATTCACGTTCTCTCCTCCGGCATCAGTGTTCACTTACTCTAACCAGCCCCGCTGGACCGGCATAGAGCACCGACTTATGCACCTTTTATCCGGATTTGCCGGTGAATCTCCGTTGATTAGGACGAGAGCGACTTAGTGTGATCATCTGATCACCGGGGGGAAAGGATTGGTCACACGGTTCGGCAGGTCCATCCGGACGCGCCTGACGCTGTTCGCGGGGATCGCCATGGTGCTGCTCAGCGTCGTGGTCAACGCGTTCGTGCTCTGGGCCGTTCACAGCACCGCGGAGGACTACCGCAAGACGGAGGTGCTGACCTCCGGCCTGCAGGTGGTCCACCTGGTCAAACGCGGCGCGCTGCCCACCGTGATCTCCAGCGACCTGGACGGCATCCAGGTGGTCGACGCCCAGGGACGGGTGATCGCCTCCACCGACAACCTCGTCGGCAGGCCGCGCATGAGCGCCGTCGTGCCCGACGTGTACAGCGCCACCCGCATGCAGGTGATCTGCGACCTGCCCTACTGGCCGGGCCGGTGCGAGTTCATGTCCGTCTTCCGGGTCTACCAGCAGAACGGCGACTGGATGGTGTACGCCGTCGGGAGCACGGTGCCCTGGTACGTCCATCCGGCCGTGCTGGCGTTCCTCATCGGCATCTCGGTGGCCATGGTGGCGCTGGCCTGGTTCGGCGTGTCGCGGGTGGTGGCCGGGACACTGGCGCCCGTGGAGGAGATCCGCGACAAACTCGCCGAGATCACCAGCAGTGACCTGGGCAAACGCGTGCCCGTGCCGGGCCGGGCGGACGAGATCACGTCGCTGGCCCAGACCGCCAACCAGACGCTCGACCGGCTGGAGGCGGCGGTGGAGCAGCAGCGCAGGTTCGCCTCCGACGCCTCCCACGACCTGCGCAGCCCGATCACCGCGATGCGCGCCCAGGTCGAGGAGGCGATGCTGCACCCCGAGGACGCCGACTGGCCGGAGATCGGCCGCGCCCTGCTGTCCAGTCTCGACCGGCTCCAGGCCATCGTGACCGACCTCCTGACGCTGGCCAGGCTGGACGCGGGGTCGCCCATGGTCCGGGAGCCGGTGGACCTCGCGGAGCTGGTGGGCTCCGAGACGGCCAGGCCGCGCGCGAAGAAGCTCGCCACCACGCTCGAGCAGGGCGTGGTGGTGACCGGCGACCGCCTGCAACTCGCCCGGCTGCTGACGAACCTGCTCGACAACGCCGAGCGTCACGCCGAGTCCACGGTCAGCGTCACCGTGCGCAAGGCCGACGGCCAGGCGACGCTGGAGGTCGTGGACGACGGCGGCGGCATCGCTCCGGAGCAGCGCGAGCTCGTCTTCCAGCGTTTCACCAGGCTCGACGCCTCCCGCAACCGCGACGCCGGGGGCACCGGGCTCGGCCTGTCCATCGCCCGGGACATCGCCCACGCCCACCGCGGCACGCTCACCCTGGAGGACTCCGACGCCGGGGCCAGGTTCGTCCTGCGGCTGCCGCTCAGGGCGGTCTGACCGCACCTGCTGGTCACGCTCCCATACCCATGCCTGGTTTGTCCTATATCTCGCTCTGGTCACTAGTTAGAGTGGCCCGCTGTGACACCAGGTTTCAGCCGATTACGACGTGAGGACTTGCTCAAGACAGCCTGCGAGGTGATCTCCTCGCAGGGGTTCGGGCACACCAGGACACTCGACATCGCCCGGGCCGCCGGCGTGAGCCAGGCGCTGCTCTTCTACCACTTCGAGACCAAGGACCGGCTGTTCGCCCAGGCCTTCGCCTACGCGGCCCGCCTGCACCGCGACACGCTGGAGAGCATCGAGCGCCTGCAGCGGCCCCCGCTGGAACGGCTGCGCACGCTGCTCAGGCGCTGCTCCCCGGCCGGGTCGGCCGACGGCTGGCGGCTGTGGATCGACGCCTGGGCGGAGTCGATCCGCAGCGCCGAGCTGGAGGAGACCACGCGCAGGCTGGACCAGCAGGGCCGGCAGGTGCTGCGGGGCATCATCGAGGACGGGGTGAGGCACGGCCAGTTCGACTGCGAGGACCCGGAGGGGGCGAGCTGGCGCATCTTCGCGCTCATCGACGGGCTCGCCATCCAGATCCAGGTCCACCCCAAGGCGCTGTCGCGCCGCCGCGCCAACCAGCTCATCCGGACGGCCGCCGCGGCCGAGCTGGGCCTGACCCCCGCCGACCTGTGACCGCCGCCGGCCGCGCCCCGCGGTGGTCCGGCTCCGGCCCGCCTGGCGAGCAGGTCCGTCACGGGTGGGAGCATAGACGGGTTTGGAACGCGTTCAAGGGAAGGTTCTCGATCGGTGAGGCGGCTACTCACGGTCCTGCTGCTCGCGTCGGCCGCGGTGGGGATCTCGCTCCCGGCCCGCGCGCACAACGTGCTCATCAGCAGCGACCCCAAGGACGGGGCGGCGCTGGCGGCGCCCCCCGCGCAGATCACGCTGGTGTTCGATCAGGCGGTGCGCCAGGGATACGCACAGGTGGGCGTCACGGGCCCGGACGGAGCGGCGATGGCCGACGGGGCGGCGTCCGTGGCCGCCGAGAAGGTGACGGTCAAGGTCCGGCCGCTGACGGCGGCGGGCGCGTACGTGGTGGGCTACCGGATCCTGTCGGCCGACGGGCACCCCGTGACAGGGAAGATCAGCTTCCGCCTCACGGCCGGGGCGGCGGCGTCCCCGGCGGGCTCCGCGGCCCCCGCGGAGAGCGCCGCGGCCGGCGAGGCGGACACCGCGCGGGCGGCCGAGGCGGCGGCCAACGGCGGAGCGGGCATGGCCGTGGTGTGGATCGTGGCCGCGCTCCTGCTGCTGGCGGCCGGCACCGGCGTCGCCCTGCGCCGCTCCCGGCTCGCCCCTGGTGAGCCCCCAGAGGGCGGTCCAGTGGGCGGACCCACGGGCGGACCCGCGGGCGGCTCCGGCGAGGAGGGGCGCGCGTGAGCGTCGAAGCTCCCCCGCGGCGGGGGGTCGCCGTCGGCGGCGGCGTGGGGGCCGGCGGGTTCCTGGCCTGCGCCGGCGTCGCCGCCGTCGTCGCCTCCGGCCTGACCGCGCAGGAGGCCGTGCCCGGCATCCCCATGCCGGGCCCCCTCGTGGCGTACGGGCTGCCGGTCGTGCGGGTGGTGCTCGACCTGGCCGCCGTGGCCGTCGTCGGCACGAGCCTGCTGCCCAAGCTGCTCGGCTTCAACGCCCCCGAGCGCACCGAGCCGGTCATGCGCCGCGTACGGCCGCTGACCGTCACCGCCGCGTGGGTGTGGGCGGCGAGCGCGCTGCTCACGATCGTCTTCCAGACGGCCGAGCTCAACCCCGGCGTCGTGCCCACGCCCGCGATGATCGCCGGTTACGTCGACAGTGTCGGCACCGGGCAGGGACTGCTGTTCAGCGCCGCGTGCGCGCTGGCCGCGGCCGGCATCGGGCTCATGGCGGTGCGCTTCGGCGAGAAGGTGCCGGCCGAGCTGCGGATCGTGGTGGCGCTGTTCGGGCTGCTGCCGATCCCGGTGACCGGCCACGCGGTGAACTCGGTCTGGCACGACCCCATCATGATCTCGATGGAGACCCATGTGATGGGGGCGGCGGCGTGGGCGGGCGGCCTGGCCGCGGTGATGGTGTTCGTCGCGCCGCGCCGCGAGCTGCTGGCGGTCGTGCTGCCCCGCTTCTCCAGGATCGCCACGGTCTGCCTGCTGCTGGTGGGCCTGTCCGGGCTGGTGACGGGGCTCGGCACGATGGCGCTCACGCCCGGCGTCGAGCTGCCGGGCGCGCTGCTCACCAGTGAGTACGGCCTGCTGGTGCTGGCCAAGCTGACCCTGGTGGCGCTGCTGGTGCCGCTGGCCGCGCACATCCGCTACCGGCTGCTGCCGGCGATCCGCGGGGGCGCGGCCACGGCCGTGGTGGCGTGGGCGACGGCCGAGCTGGCCGTCATGGGCCTGGCCTACGGAGTGGCGGTGGCGATCCCCCGGGCCTCGATCGGCTGACGGCCGGCCCGGCCGCTCCACCACTCGAAGGCCAGCCAGGCCGCCAGCAGCCCCGCCCCGGCCCAGACAGCCGTGCCGGTGGCCAGGGGCGGCGCGCCCAGCAGCCCCGTCTGGCCCTTGACCGCGCCGTACACCTGGCCCATGAGCGCGCTCTGCGCCGCGAGCGCGCCGTAGACGGCGGCGGTGACGCCCACGGCGCCGAGCAGCGCCCGGGCCGGCGCCATCCGCACCGCGAACGCGAGGTCCACGCACAGCCCGCCGACGACGAGGAAGAACGGCACGGCCGACGGCGGGAAGCCGGTGAAGGTGAGCAGCGGCCAGACCAGCGTCCGGAACCCGACATAGCCCGCCGCCACCAGCGTCGCCGCGCCGAACCTGCCGATCAGCATGCGCGCCACGACGAGCACGCTCAGCCCGGCGACCACCGCGTAGACGGGGTAGAGGGCGTCCGGCACGGGCAGCGCGAACGCGGTCATCATCTCCCGGTCGACGGAGCGGCCCATCTGGTCGGCCGCGAACCGCAGCAGGATCGGCTCGGCGTAGGTCGCGTGGTTGTCCCACGCGCCGATCGACAGCACGCCGTACTCCTGGTGCTGCTCGGGGAAGTGCACGTTCTCCAGGAAGAACGCGAAGAACGCGCCCAGCAGCACCGTGCGCTCCCGGCCCGGCGGCGCCCCGGTGTACCAGCCCCGGATGACGCCGGCGATCATGAAGAACGTTCCGAGGTAGAGCATGATGTGCGACGGGCTCCACGAGGTGATGTCGAGCCCGTTGACGCGGTGGTTGATCAGGTCGAGCGGCACCGCCACGAGGAAGATGCCCGTGCCCCACTGGATGAGCCGCAGCGCGGCCCGGTCGACGCCGTAACCGGTGTAGCCGTGGACGATGGTCAGCACGAGGGCCAGGGCGGTGCCGGCGGAGTTGAGCAGGTGGGGCGGGGCCAGGTCGTCGCGCAGCCACTTGAAGTGCCACGAGACGTCCCACGCCGAGCCGAGCAGCTTGAGGGTGAGCGCCACCAGCCACCCGTAGTAGAGGACCCGGAACAGGTCCTCGGGCGTCTCGCGGCCCGCCGGTCCCCGCGTCCAGTAGGGAACCGCCCAGGCGGCGGCCTTTCTGACGATTGCTGGTGCCTTCACGGGCTGCATCTTACGGCGATCGCGCCCACCGTCCACGCCTGGCGAAGCGATGCGGCCAGGACGAGATCTCAGGGTCCTCTCAGGTGCGGAAAGTAGGCTCTCGCTCATGAAACGTGCGGTCGCCCTCCTCGTGGCGCTCATCCTGGCCGGAGTGGGGGCGTGGCTGGCGTGGCCGTCGGCGCCCGACGTGCGCGACAGCGAGCAGCGGATAGTCGTCCTCGACGGCCCTTCGGGCGACCAGCGCGTGGAGCTCGACACGACCTTCTACGCCCCGACCGGCGGCGGGAAGGCCCCCGCCGTGCTGCTCGCCCACGGCTTCGGCGGCAGCAAGGACGGCATGCGCGACCAGGCCGCGCGGCTGGCCCGTGACGGCTACGCCGTGCTCACCTGGTCGGCGCGCGGCTTCGGCCGCTCGACCGGGCAGATCGCGCTCAACTCCCCCGACTACGAGGTCAAGGACGTCAAGCAGCTCGTCGACTGGCTGGCCAAGCGGCCGGAGGTGCGGCTCGACGGGCCGGGCGACCCGCGGGTGGGCATCGCCGGCGGCTCGTACGGCGGGTCCATCGCGCTGATGACGGCCGCCTACGACACCCGCGTCGACGCGATCGTCCCGCAGATCACCTGGGCCGACCTGGCCGACGCGCTGTTCCCCGACGCCACCGGCAAGGGGCCGGAGAACGGCGTGTTCAAGCGCATGTGGGCGGGTTTCTTCTTCGGCCGGGGCGGCGGCGAGATCCAGGGCCTGGGCGCGCTGAGCCGGCGCAGCGCCCGGCCGCTGACGGCCGAGGAGGCGCGCTGCGGCCGCTTCACGCCCGAGATCTGCGGCGTCTACCAGCAGGTCGCCCAGACCGGACGGGCCACGCCCGAGGCGATCGCCGTGCTGCGCGCCTCCAGCCCCGTCACCGTGGCCGGCCGCATCAAGGCGCCGACGCTGCTCCTGCAGGGCCAGCGTGACTCGCTGTTCCCGCTCGGGCAGGCCGACGCCAACGCCAGGGCCATCGCCGCCGCCGGCACGCCGGTGAGCGTCGCCTGGTTCGACGGGGGCCACGACGGCGGCAACGGCGAGGAGGACTGGCTGTACGAGCAGACGGCCGCCTGGTTCGGCCGCCACCTCAAGGAGGACGGCTCCCCCGTCGCGCGGGCGTTCACGGTGACCCGCGACGCCGGGCGCGACCCGGGCACCCGCCAGCGCGTCCGGCTGCACCCGGAGACCGGCGCCTACCCCGGCCTCGGCGGCACCGCGGCCACCGCCGTCACGCTGACCGGCCCCGACCAGAACGTCGTCAACCCGCCCGGCGGCGCGCCCGCCGCGATCTCCACGGTGCCGGGCGTCAACGGCCTGCTGGGCGGCGGCCAGACCAACGTGAGCGTGTCCCTCGACATGCCGGGCCAGAGCGCCTCCTTCGACTCCGCGCCGCTCACCGCGCCGCTCCAGCTCACCGGCAGCCCGTCCGTACGGCTCAAGGTGTCGGGCAAGGGGCAGGTGACGCTGTTCGCCAAGCTCCTCGACGTGGCCGACGGCGTCCAGCCGCCCACGCTGCCCGCCGGGCTGGTCGCGCCGTTCCGGGTGACGATCCCGGAGGGCGCGACCAGCGCCGAGGCGACGGTCGCGCTGCCGGCCGTCGATCATCTCTTCGCCGCCGGGCACCGGCTGCGGCTGACGGTGGCGACCACCGACATGGGCTACGCCACGCCGGCCGAGGCGGCCTCGTACCAGGTGGGGCTGGCCTCGCCCGCCCTGGCCGTGCCGACGGTCGCCGCGCTGGAGACGCCCGCGACCGGCGTCGCCTGGTGGGTGTGGGCCATGCCGCTGGCCGGTGTCGTCGTGGCCGTGGTCCTGCTGGCGACGGGCCGCGCCCGCCCCAGGCCCGCGCCGCGGGCCGCCTCCGTCACCGGGTCCGCGTCCGGCGCGGACGTGCCGCTGGAGATCAGCGGGCTCACCAAGGCGTACCGCAACGGTGAGAAGGCCGTGGACGGGCTGTCGTTCCGGGTGGAGAGCGGCCAGGTGCTCGGCCTGCTCGGCCCCAACGGCGCGGGCAAGACCACCACGATGCGGATGATGATGGGCCTCATCCGGCCCGACGGCGGCGAGATCCGCATCTTCGGCGACCCGGTCACGCCGGGCGCGCCGGTGCTGTCGCGGCTGGGCTCGTTCGTGGAGGGGCCCGGATTCCTGCCCCACCTGTCCGGGCGGGACAACCTGGAGCTCTACTGGGCGGCGACCGGCCGGCCCGTCGCCGACGCGCACTTCGAGGAGGCGCTGGAGATCGCGGGCCTGGGCAAGGCGCTGGAGCGGGCCGTGCGCACGTACTCGCAGGGCATGCGCCAGCGGCTGGCCATCGCCCAGGCGATGCTCGGCCTGCCCGACCTGCTCGTGCTCGACGAGCCCACCAACGGGCTCGACCCGCCCCAGATCCGGGAGATGCGCGAGGTGCTCAAGCGCTACGCCCGCGACGGCCGCACGGTCATCGTCTCCAGCCACCTGCTGGCGGAGGTGGAGCAGACCTGCAGCCACGTCGTGGTCATGCACCGGGGCCGCCTGGTGTCGGCCGGGCCGGTGTCCGTGCTCCTGGAGGGAGCGGTGCGGACCAACGGTCACGGCCCCCGCCTGGAAGACGTGTTCCTCGATCTCATCGGAGAGAAGTCGTGACCGCCTCCCCCAGCCAGGCCGGCGGTCACGCGCCGTCCCACGCCCCCGGCTACGCGCCCCGCCGCACCCTGCCGCTGCGCGTGGAGATCGTCCGGCAGTTCAAGCGCCGGCGGACGCTGGCCATGTTCGCGCTGCTGCTGGCGCTGCCGTGGGTCCTCGTCCTGGCCTTCCAGCTCGGCCCCCAGGGCGGGGGCCAGCAGCAGGCGACGCTGCGCATCTCCGACCTGGCGACCGCCGGCGGGCTGAACTTCGCGGCGTTCGTGCTGTCGGTGTCGGCCAACTTCCTGCTCGTGGTGGCGGTCGCCCTGTTCTGCGGCGACACGGTGTCCAGCGAGGCGAGCTGGTCGTCGCTGCGCTACCTGCTGGCCGCGCCGGTGCCGCGCGACCGGCTGCTGCGGCAGAAACTGATCGTGGCGCTCGGCTACTCGGCCACGGCCGTCGTGTGCCTGCCGCTGATGGCGCTGCTCGCGGGCACGCTCGCGTTCGGCTGGCACGACATCCAGGTGCCCGGCACGGGTGAGACGATCGCCGCGCTCGACGTGCTGCCGCGCTTCGGCATCGTCATCGCGTACGCGCTCGTCAGCCAGCTCGTGGTGGCGGCGCTGGCCTTCCTGATCTCGACGGTCACCGACTCGCCGCTCGGCGCGGTGGGCGGGGCCGTGGGGCTGTGGATCGTCAGCACCATCCTGCAGGCCGTGGAGGCGCTGGGGCCGGTGCGGGAGTTCCTGCCGACGTTCTGGAACACCGCGTGGCTGGACGCGCTGGCGCCCGAACCCGATCTGAGCGGCATGGTGAGGGGCGCGTCGGTGTCGGTCACCTACGCGGCGGTCCTCGTCGCGGTGGCCTTCCGCCGCTTCCGCCACAAGGACGTGGTCAGCTGACGGGCCCGCTCATCTGAATCTCTCGTCCTGCCATGTCGTCCGGCGCGGGAGGGTCAGGCCCAGTGCGGGGGCTTGTTGTCGAGGTAGAAGGCGTCCGGGTCCTCGTCGCGCTCGTCGCCCCAGCCGCGGTCGGTGTCGTCGGACGTCTGCTCCGGGAGAAGTTCACTCACGGCATCCATGCTATCGAGACGTACAAACCTGACCCACAAGGCCGCCCGAGCGACCGGACATCCGCGGGCGGCGAGGGTACGATGCCAGGGCAGGTTGTCGCCTACCCCCACGTGAGGCTGCCCATGGCCACCCCGACCGGCTGGCGGCGAGAGGGCAATCTGCCGGCGGAGCTCACGAGCTTCGTGGGGCGCACCCGCCTTCTCGCCAACCTCAAGCGGCATCTCGGCGAGTCGCGGCTGGTCACCGTGACGGGGATCGGCGGGGTCGGCAAGTCGCGGACGGTGCTGCGGCTGGCCCACCTGGTGCGCTCCCAGTTCCAGGACGGCGTCTGGTTCGCCGACCTGGCCCGGCTGCAGGACGCCGGCATGGTCAGGCACACGATCGCCGCCGCGCTGGGCATCGCCGACCAGTCGTCGCGGGCCGCCTCGGAGTCGCTGTCGGAGTGGGTGGCCGACCGCGACATGCTGCTCATCATCGACACCTGCGAGCACCTCGTGCAGAGCTGCGCCGAGCTGGCCGAGGAGCTCCTGGAGAGCAATCCCCGGCTGAAGGTGCTGGCCACCAGCCGCCAGTCACTGCAGCTGCCGTACGAGCACGTGGTGCCGGTGCCGCCGCTGCAGGTGCCGGGCGACGACCCGGCGGAGAGCCTGTTCACCAACGAGTCGGTGCAACTGTTCGCGGCGCGGGCCGGGGCGGTGATGCCCGAATTCCTGCTGGACGAGCGCAACATCGGGGCGGTGGCCGAGCTGTGCCGGCGCCTGGACGGCATCCCGCTGGCCATCGAGCTGGCGGCCGTGCGCCTGCGCGCCCTGTCGGTGGAGCAGATCGTGGAGCTGCTGGCCGACCGCTTCAGCCTGCTGGCGGGCGCGAGCCGCACCGCGCTGCCGCGCCACCAGACGCTGCGTGCGGCGATCGGCTGGAGCCACGAGCTGTGCGACCCGGCGGAGCGGCTGCTGTGGGCGCGGCTGTCGGTGTTCGCCGGCGACTTCGAGCTGGACGCGGCCAGGTTCGTGTGCGCGGACGAGCGGCTGCCCGCCGCGCGGATCACCGACCTGGTGACCGGCCTGGTGGAGAAGTCGGTGCTGATGATCCGGAGCAACCACGCCGGCGTGCGCTACAAGCTGATCGACACGCTCGCCGAGTACGGCGAGGAGTGGCTGGAGAAGCTGGGCGAGCGCGAGCGGATGCGCCAGCGCCACCTGGAGTACTACCTGAGCCTGGCCCAGCGCGGCGAGGACGCCTGGTCCGGGCCCCGGCAGATCTACTGGTTCGTCCGGATGCGCCAGGAGCATGACAACGTCCGCGTCGCCCTGGAGCACGCGCTGCGGACGCCCGGCTCGTCGGTGCAGGCGCTGACGCTGCTGTCGTCGCTGTGGTTCATGTGGGTGTGCTGCGGCTTCGCCCGCGAGGGCCGCCTGTACCTGGAGCGGGCCCTGCACGCCAACCCGGGCGTGAGCAAGGAGCGCTGCAAGGCGCTGTGGGTGCTGTCGTACGTGCGCAGCGCCCAGGGCGACAGCGCGGGCGCGCTGGAGGCGGCCGAGAAGTGCAGCGCCGAGGCGGTCCGGGTGGGCGACTCCCGAGCGGTGATCCTGGCCTCCAAGATGCAGGGCACCGCCGCGCTGCTCCAGGGCGACCTGCAGAAGGCGAGCGCGCTGCTGGGCGTGGCCATCGAGTTCAACACCGACAACAAGGAGCTCAACCCGGGTCTGCTGCCCGCGATCGTCGAGCTGTCGCTGGTCCTGTCGTCGCAGGGCGAGCTGTTCGAGGCGGAGTCGCTGCTGGTCGACTGCCTGCAGGTGTGCCGTGAGCGGGGCGAGCTCTGGGTGAGCTCCTACGCGCAGTGGGCGCTGTCGATCACCCGGCTGGCGACCAGGCGGACCACCGAGGCGCTGGAGAGCTCACGCGAGGGCGTGCGGATCAAGCGCCACTTCCACGACACGCTGGGCACGCTGCTGGGCCTGGAGACCATGGCCCGGATCTTCGCCGCCGCGGAGGAGACGACGATGGCGGCGAAGCTGCTGGGCGCGCTGCACCAGAACTGGCGGACGGCCGGCCTGCCGATGCTCGGCGCCCCGTTCCTGACCAGCGACCACGAGCAGTGTGTCAAGGAGTGCCAGAAGGCGATGGGCGAGGCCGCCTACCGCGCCGCCTTCGACGAGGGCTCGCGGCTCGACCTCGACGAGGTGTCCGCGCTCGCGCTGGGTGAGCTGGACGGCCTCGACGCCTGACCCACCCCCATGGGCCCGCGCGGAGACCGCCCGTCGCGTCAGTCGGCGTGCGGCCAGCGGGTGCCCGGGGGCCAGGCGTGCACGTAACGGGCGCTGCCCAGCGAGAACGCGATGTGTCCCCGCACCCAGTTCTCCAGGCCCCGCACATACCTGCGGACGGGCTGCGACGCCCACTGCTCCAGGGCCGCGCGCCGCGCGACGAACGCGGTGATCGCCGCCTCGTGCATGCGCGCCACCTCCTCCAGCGCCTGCTGCAGGGTGAGGCTCCGATGGGTGGCCAGCACCGTGACGAGGTTGTGCCGGGCCTTGTCCCGGTCGCGCTCCTTGGCGTACGAGAGCAGGTCGTTGTCCCAGCCGATGAGGTCGCACGCGAGGTCGGACAGAGCGCGCACGTCCGGGTGGTGCCACTCCTCCGCCTCCAGCCGGTAGCCGCCGCCCACGTCGATGAGCGCGAAGCAGGTGAAGGTGGCTCCGGTGATGCGGCGCATCAGGATGTAGTCGTCCGGGGCGGGGATCAGGTCGACCTCGCGGTTGGCCGCCTCCCAGATCTGGGCGAACAGGTACTCCTTCACCGTGATGCGCCACCGGTCCACCTGCGCCGGAGTGGCGTACTCGGAGATGCGGTGCAGGAGCTCGTCGAGGGCGACCCCGAACGGGTCGGCGGGGTCGGGCTTCCTGCGGCAGTCGACGATCTCCAGCATCGGCGGCAGGGCCCGGGCCAGCGCCGAGGCCCGGGACCCCATCAACTCCCCCTCGCAGAAGGCGTCGTCGAACGCGAACAGCCAGTTGTACCAGTCGTTGATCAGCCGGAGGCTGTCGCGCGGGACGGCCGGGTTGGTCCGTGCGGCCAGCAGGCCGATCTGGGAGCGCCGGAAGTGCTCGATCGTGTCGGCGCCGGCGAGCATGCAGGAGGCGGCCAGCCAGGCGTGGCTCTCCGCGTCGACCTCCGTGGCGTGCACGTTGATCTCGTTGGGGAACGGGCATGGCAGCGGGGGGATGCGAAGGGGTCGCCTCGTGAACGGATTCGCAGAAGTAGCCACGCCTACAGCATGACGAGGGACAGCACGAAAGGCCACAGTAGATTACTTCAATGCCATTTCAGCGCATTTTCCCCCATTTGTCGCTATTTGCCCATTTGACGAAATTAGTCGAGAAATTGATCGTCTGCGAGCATGCGGGCCGTGTCCTCCGCGGACGGGCGCCCGGCCCTGGGATCCGCTCCCGCGTCGAGCAGCGCCCTGACCACGGCCGACTCCTTCTTGGACACGGCGCTCGCCAGCGGCGTCCGGCCACGCTCGTCGGTCCGGTCCGGATCGGCGCCGTGCCCGGCGAGCATGCGCACGGTCTCGGCGTGAGCGTGACAGGCCGCCAGCATCAGCAAGGTGTCACCTTTGCCGTTGGTGAGGTCGGCGGGCACCCCGGCTTCCACATAAGCGCGCAGGGCTTCCGTCTCACCCCTCCTGGCCAGGTCGAACAGCTTGGCCGTGAGCTCGTCGAGCTCCGGATCCCCGTCCATGTGTCCCATTCTGCCTCGATAGGGTGCCGTGGACGGAATCGTTCTGGCTCGCCGTGGGTTTCAGGAGAGAGTAGCTAGGGAAAGGCTGTCCAAACGTGTTCGACCCGACGGATCTTTACAAGCTGGCCGACGACGTGCCGGAGCCGGCCGATCCGGTGCTGCTCTACCACTTCGAGGGCTTCGTGGACGCCGGCGGCGCCGGGCGGCTCGCGCTGGCGCACGTGCTCGCCGAGTTGGATCACCAGGTGGTGGCCAGGTTCGACGTCGACCGCCTGCTCGACTACCGCTCCCGCCGGCCCGTCATGACGTTCGACACCGACCGGTGGGTGTCCTGCGAGACCCCCGAGCTGGCCCTGTACGCGGTGAAGGACTCCACCGGCGTGCCGTTCCTGGTGATGACCGGGCCCGAGCCGGACCGCGAGTGGGAGCTGTTCACCCGGGCCGTGGGCACGCTGGCCGAGCGGCTGGGCGTCAGCAGGCTGATCACCGTCCACGGCATCCCGATGGCCGTGCCGCACACCCGCCCCCTCGGCATCACCCCGCACGCCAGCCGTCCGGAGCTGCTCAACGCCGATCAGACCAGCTCGTTCGGCCGGGTGCAGGTGCCAGGCAGCGCCGCCGCGCTCATCGAGTACCGCCTGGGCGCCGAGGGCCGCGACGCGCTCGGGTACGCGGTCCACGTGCCGCACTACCTGGCGCAGGCGGAGTACCCCCAGGCCGCCGTGACGGCGCTGGAGGCGGTCACCCGGAGCACCGGGCTGGTGTTCCCCATGGACGCGCTGCGCGAGGCGGCGCGGCGCACCACGACCGAGATCGAGGAGCAGATCCAGGCGTCGACCGAGCTGTCGACCGCCATCGCCGGGCTGGAGCAGCAGTACGACGCGTTCGCCGGCGGCGCGGACCGGGAGAACCTCATCGCCGAGGCGGCGCAGATGCCCACCGGCGACGAGCTGGCCGCCCAGTTCGAGCGCTTCCTGGCCGAGCGCGACGACGAGTAGGCGGCGGGCGGCGGGACAGGGGGGCCGGCCGGCACCGGTTAGGCTGGCTCGATGAGCGACATCCGGGTCGGCCTGGTCGGATACGGCACGGCGGGCGCGTACTTCCACGCGCCGCTGATCCACGCCGCCGAGGGCCTGACGTTGTCGGCGGTGGTGACCCGCGACGCCGATCGCGCCGCCGACGTCTCCGCCCGCTACGGCGCGACGGCCGTGCCCGGCACCGACCGGCTCTGGGAGCTGTGCGACCTCGTCGTCGTCGCCTCGCCCAACCGCACCCACGTGCCGCTCGCCACCGAGGCGCTCACGCGCGGCAAGCCGGTCGTCGTGGACAAGCCGCTCGCGCGCACCGCCGCCGAGGCCCGGGAGCTCGCCGAGCTGGCCGCCCGGCGCGGCCTCATGCTCACCGTGTTCCAGAACCGCCGCTGGGACGGCGACTACCTCACCGTGCGGGAGCTGGTGAAGGGCGGCGCGCTGGGCGAGGTCCACCGGTTCGAGTCGCGCTTCGAGCGCTGGCGGCCGCGGCCCAAGGGCGGCTGGCGCGAGACGGGCGGCGAGGAGGAGATCGGCGGCCTGCTCTACGACCTCGGCAGCCACCTCGTCGACCAGGCCGTCCAGCTCCTCGGCCCGGTGCGCGAGGTCTACGCCGAGAGCGACGTGCGGCGCGCGGGCGTCTCCGGCGACGACGACACCTTCCTGGCCCTCACCCATGCCGGCGGCGCCCGGTCCCACCTGTGGGCGAGCGCGCTGGCCGCCCGGCCCGGGCCCCGGTTCCGGGTGCTCGGCTCGCTGGCCGCGTACGTGAAGGACGGCCTGGACGTGCAGGAGGAGCGGCTGCGAGCCGGGCTGGCGCCGGGCTCGGCGGGGTTCGGCGAGGAGCCCGAGGAGCGCTGGGGCACGCTCGGCACCGACGAGCGGCAGGGCCTGGTGCCCACACTGCCCGGCGCCTACCTCGACTTCTACCGGGGCGTGGCCGCCTGCCTGCGCGACGGGGCGCCGCCGCCGGTCACGCCGGAGAGCGTGACCGAGGCGCTGGCCGTCCTTGAGGCGGCCCGCCGCTCGGCGGCCGAGCGCACGGTCGTCACCCTCGCCTGAGGAAGCCGCCAGGAGAAGTCCCGAAAGTCCTGGAAGCGGCCCGCTCAGTCGCGCAGGCGGGCCCGCATGGCCCCGGTGTCCTCGTCGGTCCAGCCGTGTGCCGCCAGCCACCCCATCGGCCCGCCGAACCGCTCGTCCAGCACCGCCAGGAACTGCTGGATGTAGCGGGGCCTCGGCATGTGGTCGTCGGCCGGCCGCGAGTCGAGGTCGTCGCGGTACGTGGCGCTGGAGCGCAGCCGCCGCAGCACCGCGTCCAGGCGCTCTCCCGTCGCCGCGTAGTCCTCCACGATCGCCTGCCGGGTGACGCCCGCCGTCTCCAGGGCCAGCGCCGACAGCACGCCGGTGCGGTCCTTGCCGGCCGCGCAGTGCACCACGGCCGCGCCGTCGTCCAGCGTCATGGCCCGCAGCGCGGCGACCACCGAGTCGGGCCGGTCGCGCAGATAACCGTAGTAGAACCCGGTCATCCGCAGGTCCTCGTCGAGCTGGCGCTCCTGCCAGGGCAGCACCTTGTCGGCGTCGATGGTGTCCGCCTCGACGTCCGTGTGCCTGCCGCCCTCGGTGAACAGCGTCAGGTGGTGGTGCGTCACCTCGGGCATCCGGGCCAGCGGGCCGGGGCCCTCCAGGGTGACCTCGGCCGTCGAGCGGAGGTCCACGACGTGGCGCAGCTTGAGCTCGCCGACCAGGTGCGACACGTCGCGGTGCGTAAGCCCCTGGAGGTTGTCCGACCGCAAGATCCGGCCGTAACGGGTCACGCCTCCGTCGACGGTGGGCAGACCGCCCAGGTCGCGGACGTTGACGGCGCCTTCCAGGTCGATCCATCTCGTCATCGCGTTCATCGCTTAGACCCTATATGTCTGTCGATCCTCAGCGGATTCGAGGTTCATAACGCAACATGAACATGTGACTCCACACGCTCTGCCTCCCCGGCTGGTGATCGATCCATCACTGCCCCGGGACGTCTGGGCCCGGCTGTGGTCGGCTCCTCACCTCCTCCGCATGGCCCGGACCGGCACGGAGCCCGCGTCCGCGCGGGGCCAGGTGGCGCTCATCCTCCTCACTGTCGTCACCCTGCTGGCCGTCCTGGTCGTCAGGCTGCCCGGAGGGCCGATCGTGGCTGCGGTCGCCGCGGCCGGCCTCGGCACGATCGCGCTCACCCGCGAGCTCAGCGTGGCGGCGGACCGGCGCGACCTGCGCCGGCGGGGGCGGCTGGCCCGCCAGTACGCCGCCCACTACGTGCTGCCGGAGGACCTCGACTACCCGTGCCAGCGGCTGCTGCGCCGCGCGCAGGACGCCGTGGACGCCGTCCTGTGCTCCGCGGTGCACCGGGCGGGACTGATCGACACCATCGACAACCAGGTGACGCTGCCCGAGGAGGTGTGGCAGATCGCCCACCGGCTGTCGCGGCTCTCGGCCATGCACGCCGAGCACCGCAAGGTCGTCCCCCGCGTCCTGCCCTCCGGCCTGGAGGACGCGTTCCGGCCGTACACGACGGCCCTCGACGCGGCGTGGACGTCGCTGTCGAAGCGGGTGCGGCACCTGGAGCAGTACGCCCGGCAGGTGAGCCGCGCCGACCAGGTGTTCCACGCGCAGCAGAGGCTGGAGACGCTGGCCGCCCGCACTCCCGACTACCAGCGCCTGGTCGCCGACACCGTCCGCGACGACCTGGCGCGCCGGCACATCAGGGAGCTGGAGGAGCAGGCGCGGCAGGTGCGCCGGCTGTTCGAGGAGAGCGTCCTGCAGGCGCGCCGCACCGCGGGCGAGCTCCTCAGGACCCCGCTCACCTGAGCGCCCGCCCCTGTCCCTGTCAGCCTTCCGCGTCGGCCTTCCGCGTCAGCCTTCCGCGCGGCGCAGCAGCTCCAGGGTGCGGCGCATGCCGGCCTCGTTGCCGAGGCTGCGGTAGATCTCCCGCGCCTCGCGCAGCGGGCCGACCGCCGACGCCGCGCCACCCGCGTCGAGGTGCGCCTCGCCGAGGTGACGCAGGCTGAGCGCCATCCACCACCGGTCGTCCAGCTCCTCGAACGCCTCCACGGCGCGGCGCAGCTCCCGCTCCGACTCCTCGACACGGCCCAGCCGGGCCAGCGCCCGCCCGGCGGACAGGGCGGTGCGGGCCACGCCCCACGAGTCGCCGAGCGCCGCGAGGATGTCCTCCGCGCGCCGGACGTACTCCAGCTCGCGCAGCCCGTTGGCGGGGTCGCCCACCTCGCCCGCGGCGCGCAGGCAGCGCGCCTCCTCCCACAGCTCGCCGCGCTGCCGGAACATCTCCGCGGCCCGGCTCAGGCTGTGCCCGGCCCTGGTGAACCCGTCGAGCGCGGCCCGGTGCTCGCCCTCCCGGCGCAGGCCGCGCGCCTGGGCGGCGAGCACCTCCCCGTACGCGCGCAGCGTCTGCGCCTCGGAGTACCGGTTGCCCGCCCGCTCGAACACGGCCAGCGAGTCCTCCAGCAGCTCCCTGGCCTCCTCCGGCCGCCGCTCGGACAGCCGCAGCTCGGCCAGGTTGCGCTGGGTGCGGGCCATCCACCACTGGTCGTCCTCGGCCCGGAACGCGGCGATCGCCCCGGCCAGGTGCTCCTGGGCGCGGTCGAGGTGGCCGTCGGAGAACAGCGACATGCCGATGGCCCGCCTGGCGCGGGCCGCCCACCACGTCTCGCCCAGCTCCACGAAGAGCTCCAGCGCCCGCTCGGCGTCCACACGGCCCGCCTCGTGGGCGCCCAGCCCGCCTTGCACGGCGGCGCGGTCCAGCAGGGAGATGCCGAGCGCGCGCCGGTCGCCGGTGCGCAGCGCGGCCTCGCAGCCCAGCTCGGCGACCGCCCGCCAGTCGGACCAGTAGGCGCGCAGCGAGTGGCACAGCGAGCAGAACGCCCGGGCCAGCCCCCAGGTCAGCTCCCACAGCTCGTGCCGCCGGGCCAGCTCGGCCAGGGCGACGAGGCTGAGCCGCTCGGCGTTCAGCCAGTCGCCGGCGTGCACCTGGCCCTCAGCGCTGGAGCGGCGGCCGGCCTTGCTCCAGTCCTGCGGCCAGCGGTCCTGGGCGGCGGCCTCGGCGCGGCGGCGGTAGCCCGACAGGACCCGCTCGACGGCGTCGCGGCGACGGCCCTCGTCCTCCTCGGCGGCCGGCTCGGCGGCGAAGACGCGGACCAGGTCGTGCAGCCGGTAGCGCATGGTGCCGGTCTGATCGGTTCCCGAGCACTCGGCGAGCTGGGCGTCGATGAGCGCCTCCAGCTGGTCGGCGCCGTCGAGCACGGAGATGTCGAGCAGCTCGCCCGCCACCCAGCCGGGCACGTCGGGCGAGGTGAGCTCGGACAGCAGGCGCAGCAGGCGGCGCTGCATGCCGGTGCAGTCGTCGTAGCTGAGCTGGACGGAGGCGCGGACGCTCTTGTCCACGGTCGGGGCGAGCTCCAGCTGGTCGAGGATGCGGCGCTCGTCGAGCAGCCGGTTCGCCATCTCGCGCAGCGTCCACTGCTCGCGGGTGGCCAGCCGGCCGCCGCAGATGCCGATGGCCAGCGGCAGGCGGTCGCACAGCCGGACGATCTCCTTGGCGGCGTCCAGGTCGTCGACCACGCGGGCGCTGCCGGCTAGCCGGGCCAGCAGCTCCACCCCCTGCGCCTCGCTGAACACGCCGAGCCGCGTGTCGTGCGTGCCGTTGAGGAACAGCGGCTGGCGCGAGGTGACCAGCACCGCGCAGCCGGGCTCGGCCGGGATGAGCGGCTTGACCTGGTCGGGGCTGTGCGCGTTGTCGAGGCCGATGAGGATGCGGCGGCCCTTGGTCCAGGTGAGCCAGAGCCGCCGCAGCTCCTCCAGGCCGCCGGGGTCGGTGGTGAGCCGGACGCCGAGCGCGCGCAGGAACCCGATCAGCACCTCCTCCGGGCGCACCGGGGCGTCCACGCCGCCGCGCAGGTCGGCGTGCAGCCGCCCGTCGGGGAACCAGCCGGCGACCTCCTGGCCGAACCGGGACATGAGCGCGGACTTGCCGACGCCGCCCCTGCCGTACACGGACACGACGAGCGGCGGTGTGACGTCACTGGCGTTGCGGCGGGCGGCGAAGACGTCGCGCAGCTCGGCCAGCGCCTCGGCACGGCCGGTGAAGTGCTCCGGCACGGGCGGCCACTGGTCGGGCGCGCGGGTGGCGGCGGCGTCGCCCTTCGGCAGCGCCCTGGGCTTGGCCTCGGTGGTGGCCCAGGTGGTCAGGCCGACGAGGAGCGCGGCGCCGGCCGTCACGCCGATCTTGGCGACGGACGGGATGTCCCACTCCAGGGAGGCGGCCAAAATGCTGGCGGCGGCCGCGGCCAGGCCCGCCGCGACGGGCGCGGCCACCGGGATCCGGCGACGCCGCGGCTCCGGCTTGTCCGGCGGCTGCCCTGTCAAGGAGACCTCTCTTTCCGTGTCTTCTCGCGGGGTCCGTGTGTTCGCGCGGAGGGAGGGGGTACGGCCGGGTGCCGGCCGTACCCCGCGACGGGGTCAGAGGCCGATGACGTGGCAGGTGGCCGTGGCCGTCCTGGCCGGGTCGCTCTCCGAGGTGGCGGTGAGCGTGACGGTGGCCAGCCGGTCGCCGCCGGAGGCGCGCACCGCGTTGACGGTCACGCCGGCCTGCTTGCCGAACGCGACCGACGCCAGCTCGTTGGGCAGCTGGGCGGTCCAGCCCTTGCCCTTGACCTCGGCCTTGAGCCGGTAGACGTCGGAGCCGAGGTAGGCGCTGACGTCCTCGGGATGCTGCCCCTGCGCCGGCGCGGCCTTGCCGGTGTTGAGCAGCGGGAACGAGCACCGGGACACGTTCTTGCCGGCCGGGACCCCGGCGCCCGGCAGCACGCGGACGCCGCGCCTCTGCGGGCCGGCGCCGTCGAGCGAGCGCACCGCCACCGTGTACGACAGCACGCCCTGGCGGTCGCGCTTGACGTCGGTGACGTAGAAGTGCAGGCGGTTGGCCTGGTCGGCGAACTCGTACTCGCTGCCCGAGCCGGTGCCCGCGTGGAACAGCGCGTCGGACAGCTGCCGGTAGTCGCCCATGGTGATCGGCACCTTGGTGCCGTCGGGCAGCACGTAGTCGGTCATCCCGATGTCCTGCGGGTTGGCGTCGACCACCCAGATGAACGGCGACCGGTCCTGGTCCTTGGTCTTGGCCAGCAGCACGCCGGAGTCGGGGGTGAAGGAGTCGGTGCCCATCCGGTCGACGACCTCGACGGTGTAGTTGTCGTAGCCGCCGCCGTCGCACAGGGGGTCGGTCCTGGTGTCGCAGGCGGGGCTCTTGTCTCCGCTGCCGAACGCGATGTTCAGGCCCATGAGCCCGTCCTGGCCGGGCCGCACGGCGCGGGCCGTCACCCGGGCGGTCACGAGGCCCGACTCGGCGAGCGCGTCGCGGGACAGGCTCAGCACGTTGCGCTCGTCGACCATCTCCAGCTTGATCTTGTTGCGCAGCATGTGCTGCGCGCCCATGGAGGAGCCGGACGTGGGCGGGATCAGCCAGCGGCTGTGCGGGCCGCCGGGTCCGTTGAACGTGCCGCGGCTGAGCATCTCCCAGATGCCGGAGTACGCGCGGCGCAGCGGCGTGCCGTAGGGGTTGTTGTAGTTGTCGGCGACGCCCATGATGTGGCTCAGCTCGTGGGCGTAGACGGACATGCCGGAGCTCTCCGCCTGGACCGAGTCGACGCCGAAGCGGGCGTTGGGCCAGAACGTCGAGCCGGACTGCCATGACGTCCAGTCGACGTAGCGGGTCTTGGACGCGTTGGGCAGGGCGGGGTCCGGCGGGCCCCACTCGTCGGGCACCGACTCCTTGTCCGGGAACTTCATCATCCCGAACTCCTGCCAGGTGGACGACTCGTCCTGGCCGGCGCTCAGGTAGAACACGAAGTCGAACTGCTTGACGGTCTCCTCGCCGACGGCGGCCAGCCAGGCGGCGTTGCCGTCGGCGCGCAGGTTGCGGTTGCAGGTGTCGCCGGCCGGGCAGGCGTCCGCCTGGTACTCCATGGCGTACTCGTGGTCCTTGCCGGGCATCGTGTACGGGCCGAAGCCGGTCAGCTCGACGCCGACGCGTCCTCCGGAGTCCTCCATCCAGTACTCGTGGATGGTGTGACCCTTGTTGAGGTCGTTCGGGGTGTTGAGGAAGTCCTGGTAGAACTTGGCGACCTGGTCGCGGGGGACGTCGTGGGCCTCGGCGCTCGGGTTCTGGAAGATGGTCGAGCCCTTGGGCTGGGTGACCACGAACGGCTGGTTGGGGTAGTCCAGCAGCACCAGGGCGCCCCTGAAGGTGCGCTTGGAGCCCTTGACCGCCGGGTCGTTCCAGCTCGTGCCGGGCACCTTCTTGTAGTCCGACCACGTCATGTGGTCGGGGTTCTCCCAGTTCTGCGGGTCGATCGGCGCGATGTCGGCGGTGGGCCGGGAGCGCAGCTCCTGCGTGTCGGGGCCGTCCTGCTGCCACGGCTGCGTCTGGGGCCACAGGGCCCGGCGCCAGGGGAGGTCGGGGTCGTCGGTGGGGGGCGCGGCGGAAGCGGGGGTCGCCATCAGGCTCACCGGTACGAGTACCAGGGCGGTCAGGAGACCTCGTAACAGCTTCTTCGGGGCGTTCACGGATGGGACGCTATAGGCGATGTTGACAGAGATCATCGCGCAGTTGTAGGGAAGACCTGTGGCAAGTCTTCCGACATATGTTGAAATGCCCAGGTGAGCTGTGGCGGCCCTGCAGCAGAGCGTGGACGACCTCGCCGCGCGCCTCGGACATCCCCTGCTGGTGGAGGACCGGCTGCACCGGGTGCTCGCACACAGCGAGCAGACCGGCGCCATGGACGACGTCCGCCGCGACTCGATCCTGCGCCGCCGCGCCGCGCCTGAGGCCCGCCGGTGGCTGGCCGCCGCCGGGATCCACGACGCGCCCGGCCCGCTGCGGGTCCCCGGCGCGCCCGCCCTCGGGCTGCTGCCGCGGGTGTGCGTCCCGGTACGGCACGACGGCGGGCTGCTGGGATTCCTGTGGTTCATCGACGCCGGACCGGCCCTGACGGAGGCGCAGGTGGCCGAGGCCGCGGCGGCGGCTCCCGCGCTGGGCCTGACCCTGCTGCACGAGAGCCTGGCCGCGGGACTGCCCGCGCACCGGGAGCTGGAGGCGGTGGCGGGGCTGATGCTCGGGGAGCACGACGCCGCCCGCCGCCTCGTCGAGGCGGGCGCCTTCCCCCGCGCCCAGCCGGTGACGGCCCTGGTCGCCCGCCCCCTTCCGCGCCCCGCCGCCGGGGGAGCGCCGTCCGGCGGGGAGACCGGGGCGGCGCTGGAGCAGGGCGCCCTGACGCTGCGGCGGCGGCTGACCGGCCACCACCCGCTGCACCTGGTCCGCCACGACCACGTCGTCCTGCTGATCGCCGCCGGCGGCCCCTCCGGCGGCGGGGTCTCGGGCAGCGGGGTCTCAGGCAGCGGGGTCTCGGGCGGTCCCGGTGAGTCCGGGGCGCCGGCGCTCGCCACGGCCGAGGAGCTGCATGCGGCCATGCCCGTCCCGGTCACCGTCGGAGTCGGACGGCCCCGGCCCGCCCTGCACGGGGCCGCCGCCTCGTACGCCGAGGCCCGGCACGCCGCCGAGGTGGCCGCCCGCGTGCCCGCCACCGGCCGGACGGCGGAGTGGACCCGGCTCGGCGTCTACCGGATGCTCACCCACCTGCCGGGCCACGACCTGCACCCCGGCCTCGAACCCCTCCTGGGCGACGATCAGCACCTCCCCCTGCTGGAGACCCTGGAGACGTACCTCGACCTGGCGGGCAGCGCGGTGGCCACGTCGCGGGCGCTTCGCCTGCACCGCACCTCCCTCTACTACCGGCTGCAGCGCGTGGAGGAGTTGGCCGGCACCGATCTGAAGGACGGCGGCGAGCGGCTGGCCCTGCATCTGAGCCTCAAACTGGCCCGGCTGTCGGGCCGCTACCGCCCGAGGGGGCCGCATCCCGGAAGCTGATTGCGCCCCTGGCCATGGTCACGTTTAATACGAAAAGGGAAGATTTGACGGGAGCCGAGATGCCGCGTGGGAAGCGTGCCGGACCGGTCCTCGGCAGGCGCGCCCCCGTCCCGATCGTCCTCCACTCCGCTCCCCTGGTGCTGCCGATCACCACGGAGCCGATCCGCGACGGCGGCGTGGCCATCCGCGGCGACCGCGTGCTCCAGGTCGGCCCGCGGGCCGACCTGCTCGCGTACTTCCCGATCGCCGAGGAGCGCCGCTGGCCCGGCATGATCGTGGCCGGCCTGGTGGACGCCTGCTCCGGTCCCGGTGTCCCCGCTCCGGGCGTGACGGCGCGGGCCGAGATCGTCACCGCCCCCGCCGACCAGCCGGGGCTGCCGGGCCTCTCGTACGTCGAGGTGGCGTGCGCGTCGGAGGAGGAGTGGGAGCGGATCGGCCGTGACGCGGTCATCACCGCCATGAGGGAGCTCGACCGGCCGGGCGGCGTCGGCGTCGCGCCGCGCACGGCCGACCCGCAGGTGCTGGAGGACGTGGCGCTGCTGGCCCGGACGTTCGGGCTGCGCCTGCTGGCCGACCTCGGGCTCGACTCCCCCGCCGCGCTGGACGAGGCGGGCGCCCTCGGACCGCACTGCCACGTGGCCCGCGCCCGCCCGCTGGACCCCGGCGAGCGCAAGCTGCTGCGCCTGCGCGGCACCCGGGTGACGGTCTGCCCCGCACCCGGCGAGGCGCTCGACGACGTGCCGGCGCTGCTGGACGAGGGCGACCGCATCGCGTTCGGCACGGGGCTCTCCCCGGCGGGTCCGGGCCTGCTCGAACAGGCACGCGTCGTGCGGGAACGCGCCCGTGCCATCGGTGCGCGGACGCGGGGGCTCGACCGCAGGCTCGTGGAGGCGCTCACGCTGGGCGGGGCCGGGGCGCTCGGCATGGACGGCGGCGTGGGCCGGATCGGCTCGCTCGGGCCGGGCGGCCGCGCCGACTTCGCGGTGTTCGACGCGCGCGGACGCTATCCGTACTCCGCCCTCCTGACGTGCCCGCCGTGCCTGGCCACGGTCACCGGCGGACGGACCGCGTCACGCCGGCCCTGAGCCGGCTCCCGGACCGGGCCGCCCCGACCGGGCGACCCGTGACGGCGCTACCCGTGACGGCGCTACCCGTGACGGCGCTATCCGAACTGGGCCTCCACCGCGCCGAGCAGCTCCTTGAGCTGGTCCCGCTGCTCCCCGGTGAGCACCGCGAACAGGTCCTGCCCCGCCTGCCTGCGGGCCTCGCGGGCGCGCTCGTACACCTCCCGGCCGGCGTCCGTGATGACCACCAGCGTCGAGCGCCGGTTGGCCGGGTCCACCTCCCTGCGCACCAGCCCCGCCTCCTCCAGCGCGTCGATGACGGGCGTCACGGAGCGCGGCACGATCCGGAGCTGGTCGGCGAGCTGCACCATGCGGAGCGGCCGGCCGGCGTCGATGAGTGCGCGCAGCGCCCGCGCCTGCCCGGGAGTCAGCCCGAGCGGCTCCAGCCGGTGGAGGTAGCCATGCCGCAACCGGCGGGTGACCAGGTGCAAGAGCTCGGACAGCTCCACGTCGTCCATGGCCCAAGCTTAGAGTCGGGAACAATTATGAGTTAACCTCTGTTTGAGTGAACATCCGAAAGGAGTCTTCTTGGCAGACGAACCACGCGCGCCGTTGCGGCGCGTCGTCACGCTCTTCAGCGCCTACCGCGGCCGTCTGGGCCTGGTGGGCGTCCTGATCCTGCTGTCGTCGCTGGTGTCGCTGGCCTCGCCGTTCCTGCTGCGCGAGGTGCTGGACGTCGCGATCCCCCAGCGCGACCCGCTGCTGCTGACGCTGCTCGCGCTCGGGATGATCGTCGTCGCCGTGACCACCAGCGTCTTCGACGTCGTGCAGACACTGGTGTCCACCACGGTCGGCCAGCGCGTCATGCACGACCTGCGCACCTCCGTGTACGCCCACCTCCAGCGCATGTCGCTGGCCTTCTTCACCCGGACGCGGACCGGAGAGGTCCAGTCGCGCATCGCCAACGACATCGGCGGCATGCAGTCCGTGGTCACCAACACGGCCACCTCGATCGTCTCGAACCTCACCACCGTGATCGCCACGATCGTGGCCATGGCCGCGCTCGACTGGCGGCTGACCGCGATCTCGCTCGTGCTGCTGCCGGTGTTCGTGTGGATCAGCCGTCACGTCGGCGCCGAGCGCAGGCGCATCACCTCCGAGCGCCAGCGCACGCTCGCGGTCATCTCCTCCATGGTCCAGGAGTCGCTGTCGATCAGCGGCATCCTGCTCGGCCGCACCATGGGCCGCTCGGCCGAGCTCACCCGGCGCTTCTCCGGTGCCTCGGACGAGCTGGCCGACCTCGGCGTGCGCTCCAGCATGGCCGGACGGTGGCGGCAGGCGTCCATCCAGATCGTCATGGCCGCGATGCCCGCCGTCATCTACTGGGCGGTCGGCTACACCGGCGCGATCTCCGTGGGCACGCTCGTGGCGTTCACGACGCTCCAGGTGAGCCTGTTCCGGCCCGCCGTGTCGCTGCTGCGGCTCGGCGTGGAGGTGCAGAGCTCCCTCGCGCTGTTCGGCCGCATCTTCGAGTACCTCGACCTGCCCGTAGACATCCACCCGGGCACCCGGACGCTCCCGTCCGTGCGCGGCGAGGTGCGCTACGAGGACGCCTCCTTCTCGTACGGCGAGGCGCCCGCGCTGACCGGCGTGGACATCACCGTGCCCGCGGGCACCAGCCTGGCCGTCGTCGGCGAGACCGGCTCGGGCAAGACCACGCTCGGCTACCTGCTGCCCAGGCTGTACGACGTCACCGCCGGCCGGATCACCATCGACGGCGTGGACGTCCGGGACCTCACCTTCGAGACGCTGGCCGACACCGTCGGCGTGGTGTCGCAGGAGACGTACCTCTTCCACGCCTCCATCGCCGACAACCTCCGCTTCGCCAAGCCCGACGCGACGGACGAGGAGCTGCGGGCCGCCGCCGAGGCCGCCCGCATCCACGACCACATCGCCGCGCTGCCCGACGGCTACGACACGCTGGTCGGCGAGCGCGGCTACCGCTTCTCCGGCGGAGAGAAGCAGCGCCTCGCGATCGCCCGCACGCTGCTGCGCAACCCGCCGGTGCTGGTGCTGGACGAGGCGACGAGCGCCCTGGACACGCAGACCGAGCGGGCCGTGCAGGAGGCGCTGGACACGCTGGCGGAGGGCCGTACCACGATCACCATCGCGCACCGGCTGTCCACCGTGCGGGACGCGGACCAGATCGTGGTGCTGGACGGGGGCCGGGTCGTGGAGCGCGGCGGGCACGATGACCTGCTGGCCCTCGACGGCCACTACGCCGCCCTGGTGAGCCGCGACCGCCCCCTCGAACCCGTCTGACCGGCCCCTCCCCGCGGCCCCGCCACCTGCGAACTCGCTTGGAATCCCGCCCGCGGCCTTGCCCGGACCGGGAGCCACCGTAAGGTCGTGAAGGTGCATGACACCCGATACGCGACATCCGGCATGGTGTGCAGCGTCGACCACCTCGCCTCCGCGGCGGGGGTGGCGGCGCTCGACCGGGGCGGCTCGGCCGCCGACGCCGCCATCGCCACGAACGCCGTCCTCGCCGTCACCGCCCCCCACATGTGCGGGCTGGGCGGCGACCTGTTCGCCCTGGTCCACGACGGCTCCCCCGGCGAGGTGACCGCGCTCAACGCCTCCGGGCGCGCCGGGTCGGGAGCCGACCCCGACCGGCTGCGCGCCGAGGGGCACGAGCGCATGCCGCACCTGCACGACATCCGCTCGGTCCCCGTGCCCGGCTGCGTGGACGGGTGGCTCGCGCTGCACGAGCGGTACGGCCGGCTTCCCCTGCCCTCCCTGCTCGAACCCGCGATCAGGCTGGCGAGCCAGGGCTTCGCCGCCTCGCCGCTGATGCTCGCCGGCGCCCGCGTCGCGGCGGGACGGCCGGGCGGCGGCGACTTCGCCGCCGTCCGCGCGGCCGGCGACCGGATGACGCGGCCGGGCGTGGCCAGGGCGCTGAGCGCCGTCGCCGCGGACGGGCGCGCCGGCTTCTACCTCGGCGAGTTCGGGGAGGGCCTGCTGGAGCTCGGCGGCGGCGAGTACGACCGCGCCGACCTCGCCCGGCCGAACGCCGACTGGGTCACCCCCCTCGCCGTGCGGGCGTTCGGCCACGACGTCTGGTCGATGCCGCCCAACTCCCAGGGCTACCTGCTGCTCATGGCGCTCGGCATCGCCGACGGGCTCGACCTGCCCGCCTCCCCCGGCGATCCGCTCTGGGCGCACCTGCTGGCCGAGGCCGCCCGGGTGAGCGGCCACGACCGGCTCGCCCTCCTGCACGAGGACGCCAAGGACCTCCTGTCGTCCGGGGAGATCGAGCGGCGCCGGGCGCTGGTCGACCCGGCCCGGAGGCTCCGCCTCACCGCTCCGGCCGAGCCGGGCGACACCACGTACCTGTGCGCGGTGGACGGCGACGGGATGGGCGTCTCCCTCATCCAGTCGAACGCCGCCGGTTTCGGCAGCATGCTCTTCGAGCCTCGTACCGGGATCAACCTCCACAACCGCGGCATCGGTTTCTCGCTCACGCCCGGACACCCGGCCGAGTACGGCCCCGGCCGCCGGCCGCCGCACACCCTCGCGCCCGCGCTGGTCACCCGGCCCGACGGCGCGCTGCGCTCCGTCGTGGGCACCATGGGCGGCGACGCGCAGCCGCAGATCCTGCTCCAGGTCATCACCCGGCTGCTGCGCCACGGCGAGCTCCCGGGCGAGGCCGTCGCGGCTCCGCGCTGGCGGATCGGCGCGGCCGGCACCGGGTTCGACACCTGGTACGCGCCCGACGACACCGTCCTGGACCTGGAGGACGGCACCCCCTGGTCGGACGGGCTGGCCGCGCTCGGCCACCCGGTGACCGCCCGCCCGTACGGGAGCACGTTCGGCCACGCGCACCTCATCGACGTACGGCCGGACGGCGTGCTGGCGGGCGCGGCCGACCCGCGCGCGCTCATCGGCGCGGCGATCGGCCGCTGAGAACGCCGCGATTGGACGCCCGTCGCGCGGGTAGCAGGTGCCGCCATGGCGAACAATGTCATCACCCTCATCACCAGTGACCACCGCGAGGTCGAGGCGCTCTTCGAGCGGCTCAAGAAGAAGCAGGGCGACCGGCGGGCCACCGTCGCCGAGCTGTACGCCCTCCTCACCGCGCACGCCCGCGCCGAGGAGGACCGCGTCTACCCCGGCATCGACGCCCACCACGGCGTGGAGGAGCACAAGGAGGCGGAGGTGCTGCTCGACGCGCTCAAGCGGGCCGACCCGGACGGCGCCGAGTTCGAGGAGGCCCTCGACAAGCTGGTCGAGTCCGTGAACCACCACGTGCAGGAAGAGGAGAGCACGATCCTGCCGACCCTGGCCAGGAGGGCCGACGCCAGGAAGCTGGAGGAGCTCGGCGCCGCCTTCAAGCAGCGCCGCCAGGAGGAGCTGACCGCCCTCACCAAGGCCGCCGGCACCTCGAACGGCTCCAAAGGCGGCTCCAAGGCGGGCTCCAAGGACGGCGCCGAGCCGACCAAGGCGGAGCTGTACAAGGAGGCGCAGAAGGCCGACCTCCCCGGCCGTTCGCAGATGGACAAGGAGGAGCTGGAGCAGGCTCTGCGGAAGGCCGGATCCTAGGGTTCCGGTCGCGCCCAGGGGTATGGGTGCCGTATGAGCGAACTACCTCCGGACAGGTTCGGGCTCGCCGACGAGCAGGAGATCGAGGTCGGGGAGTGGACCGACGACCTCGGCCTCGATCACCGCATCGACGAGGACGACCCCCAGCACGAGGACACCCTGGACGAGCGGCTGCGGCGGGAGAAGCCGGAGCGGGAGCGGGCGCGCCGGGAGGAGCACCGGCTCACCCAGCCCGACGAGGGCCTCGCACCGGACGTCGAAAGTGACGAGGTCGGCGAGGACTGGGGCGAGGACTCCGGCGACCTGTCGGCCGAGGAGCGCGCGGTCCGCGTCGACCCCGACACGCTGGACCCCGACGCCCTCTACTCGGGCGACCAGGACACCGGCGACCCGGGCGAGCGGGGCGGGGCCGACGGCGGGACCGGCCGGCTCAGGTGAGGCGCGACAGGGCCGGCAGCAGGGCGTGCAGGTCGTCGACGACCACGTCGGCGGCCCCGGCCTGCGGCCGCTCGGCGTGCAGATACCCCCACGGCCCGCGCCGCAGCAGCGCGGTGCGCATGCCCGCCCGCCCGGCCGGCAGCACGTCGTTGTCCAGCCGGTCACCCACGTAGAGGATCTCGGACGGCTCGCGCCCCGCGACGGCGGCGACCTTGGCGAAGAACCCGGGATCGGGCTTGGACACGCCCCACCCCTCGGAAGTGTGGACGGAGTCGGCCGGCAACTCCATGGCCACCAGTGCGCCGTGGGCGCGGGCGGGCTGGTTGCCCGCGACGATCACCTGGAGACCGGCGTCGCGCAGCGCGGCCAGGGCCTCGCGCACGTCCGGGTAGAGGTCGTCGGCGTCGAAGTGGTTGCGCAGGCTCTCCGGCTCGTCGCGCTCCCACGCGGCCAGCTCGGCGGAGATGTCGATGCCGGGCCGGACGAGCTCGAACGCCTCGCGGTGCGAGCGGTCCAGGGCCGCCATGCCGCCCAGCGCGCCCATCATCACGAACCTGCTCACGCCGAGCCGGTCGGCCCAGCGTGACCAGATGCGCGTCTCGTCGATGAGCGTCTCGCCGACGTCGAACACCACTGCCTTGATCATGCCTGTCCCTTCTCGTCGGCCCCAACTGTACGGGCGGGCGGTAGGCGCCTCAGCGGAGGGTCAGGACATGCAATACTTAGCGTGCCCGTTCGACTACGGAGGGACGGCCCATGGTTACGGTCAGAGTCATGGATGAGCGCCGACGCGCGAAGCCGATGTTCACCCTTGAGGGGCCCTTTCCAAGGACGGGCCGCGAATTGTTCGATGCACTACCCCCCCTTCCCGGATTCCGGGCAGAAGTCATCGAAGGGACTGTGATCTTGAGCCCGTTGGGCACTCCTGAGCACAGCTGGATCGCCGCCGACCTGCACGACGCGCTGCTTCCCGTGCGCAGGCAGCGCGGATGGCGAGGATCCGTGGGCGGCGTCAACATCTGCATCGAGGGGCCTCGTGAGCCCGTCGCCCCCGACTATGTCCTCTCACCGGCCGACTGTCCGCGCTGGGGACAGCTGGAGCTGATGTCCTCGGGCGTCATCCTGGTCGCCGAGGTCGTCTCACCGAGCAGCGTGGCGCGCGACCATGAGGAGAAACCGCGCCTCTACGCGCAAGGCCACGTGCCGATCTACCTGCTGATCGACACCCTGGCCTCGCCTCAGATCGTCACGGTCCACCACAACATCCAGCACGGCACCTACCGGACGATCACCACCGTCGACGTGGGCTCGCCGATCATGCTGCCCGATCCCGTCAACCTGGAGCTCGACACCTCGATCTTCAAGGGCTGAGCTTCTCCATCGCCTTGGCGATGCGCTTCTCCGACACCGGGGTGGGGGTCCCGAGCGTCTGGGCGAAGAAGCTGACCCGCAGCTCCTCGATCATCCACCTGATCTCCACCACGTCCGGGTCCGAGCGCCGGGCCGGGTGGAGCTTGTCCAGCAGGTCGTGGTAGTCGTCCTCGACCTTGTGCACCCGTGCCATCCACTCCTCGTCGCGCCAGGGCTCCTCCGGCAGCTTGGTCAGCCGCCGCTCGATGGCCCGCAGGTAGCGCAGCACGTCGGACAGCCGCCGGTTGCCGGTCGCGGTGACGAATCCCGCGTACACGAGCCGGCCGAGCTGCTCGCGGACGTCCTCCGTGGAGGCGCTCGACGGCAGCGGGTCCAGCCGGGTGCCGATCGCGTGCCACACGCTCAGGATCTGCTCCACCTTGGCCAGCACGTCCGCCGCCGTGTCGTGCAGCTCGGCCCGTACGTGCTGGTAGAGGCGGTCGAAGGAGACCGGGTCCCAGGCGGGGCCGCCCCGGTCGAGCATGAGCTTGTCGGCCGCCGCGTTGACCACGTCGTCGAACAGCGCCACGGCGCCACCGTGCGGGCTGCGTGACAGGGCCAGCTTGGCCTGGTTGGACAGGCCGGCGAGCAGCGACTTGGCCGGGTTGGTGACGTTGAGGAGCAGCAGGCGGCGCGTGCCGGGCCAGTGGGAGCGGCGCTGCTCCGCCTCCGTCTCGAAGATCTTGACGGAGACCGAGTCGCGGGCGTCCACCAGGGCCGGGTAGCCCTTCATGCGGCCCTGCTCGAACACCTTGGGCAGCGTGCCGAAACTCCACGTGCGCAGTCCGGTCCGCTCCAGGTCGTCGGCCGCCGCCGACAGCGTCTGGCGCAGGCGCGGCGCGAGACGCCGCTTGAGCGCGTCGAGGTCCTTGTCCTCGGCGATGGTCCGCTTGCGCTCGTCGATCACCCGGTACGTGACGCGCAGGTGGTCGGGGAGCTGGTCGAGCTGCCAGGCGTCGTGCGGCACGCGTACCCCGGTGAGGCGCAGCAGCTCCCGCTCCACGGCCTCCAGCAGCGGCTCGCCGCCCGGCCTGGCGTTGGCCAGCACCTGCCTGGCGTAGTTGGGGGCGGGCACGAAGTTGCGGCGCAGCGGCTTGGGCAGCGACCTGATCAGCTCGGTGACGAGCTCCTCGCGCAGGCCGGGGATCTGCCAGTCGAAGCCGTCGGAGCCGATCTGGTTGAGCACCTGGAGCGGCACGTGGACGGTCACGCCGTCGGCGTCGGCCCCCGGCTCGAACTGGTAGGTCAGCTTCATCCGCTGGCCGAGCTGCCGCCACGTGTCGGGGTAGTCCTGGGTGCTGACGTCGGCGCCCTCGTTGACGAGCATCTCCGGGGAGAACGTCAGCAGGTCGGCGTCGTCGGCGCGGGCCTTCTTCCACCAGGCGTCGAAGTGGCGGGCCGAGACCACGTCGGCGGGCACCCGCCGGTCGTAGAAGTCGAACAGGGCCTCGTCGTCGACCATGATGTCGCGGCGGCGGGCGCGGTTCTCCAGCTCCTCGACCTCCTCGAGGAGCCGCCGGTTGGCGCGCAGGAACTCGTGGTGGCTGTCCCACTCGCCCTGGACCAGGGCGTGCCGGATGAACAGCTCGCGCGACAGCTCCGGGTCGATGCGCCCGTAGTTGACCTTGCGGCCGGTGACCAGCGGCACCCCGTACAGGGTGACCTTCTCCAGCGCGATGACCGCGCCCTGGTCCTTCTCCCAGTGAGGCTCGGAGTAGGCGCGTTTGACGAGGTGCTGGGCGAGCGGCTCGACCCAGCCGGGCTCGATCTTGGCGTTGACCCGGGCCCACAGCCGGGAGGTCTCGACGAGCTCGGCGGACATGACCCACTGCGGCTGCTTCTTCGCCAGGGCGGAGCCGGGGAAGACGGCGAAGCGGGCGTTGCGGGCGCCGAGGTACTCCTGGATGGGGCGGCGGCCGTCGGCGGGGCGCTGCTTGTCCATGACGTCCTTGACGCCGATGTGCGACAGCAGACCGGCCAGCAGCGACACGTGGACGCTGTGTGGGTCGCCGGGATGGCTGTTGGGCTGGACGCCGAGCGCCTGGCGGAGCTGGCTGTAGATGTCCTGCCACTCGCGTACGCGCAGGTAGTTGAGGAACTCGGCCCTGCAGAGCCGGCGGAAGGCGCTGGAGGACAGCTCCTTCTGCTTGTCCTGGAGGTAGTGCCAGAGGTTGAGGTAGGCGAGGAAGTCGGACTCGGGGTCGGCGAAGCGACGGTGCTTCTCGTCGGCCTGCTGCTGCTTGTCGGCGGGGCGCTCGCGCGGGTCCTGGATGGACAGTGCGGCGGCGATCACCATGACCTCGCGCAGGCAGCCGTGCTTCTCGGCCTCCAGCACCATGCGGCCGAGGCGCGGGTCGACCGGCAGGGTCGCCAGCTTGCGGCCGACGGGGGTGAGCCGGCCCTCGGCGTCGAACGCGCCGAGCTCGTGCAGCAGGTTGACGCCGTCCTTGACCTGACGGCGGTCCGGCGGCTCGACGAAGGGGAACGCCTCGATGTCGCCCAGCCCGATCGAGGTCATCTGCAGGATGACGGAGGCGAGGTTGGTGCGCAGGATCTCCGGGTCGGTGAACTCCGGCCGGCTCAGGAAGTCCTCCTCCTCGTACAGCCGGACGCAGATGCCGTCGGAGGTGCGGCCGGAGCGGCCCTTGCGCTGGTTGGCGCTGGCCTGGGAGATGGCCTCGATGGGCAGCCGCTGCACCTTGGTGCGGTGGCTGTAGCGGGAGATGCGGGCATAGCCGGGGTCGACGACGTACTTGATGCCGGGGACCGTCAGCGACGTCTCGGCCACGTTGGTGGCCAGCACGATGCGGCGGCCGGTGTGGCGCTGGAAGACGCGGTGCTGCTCGGCGGCGCTCAGCCGCGCGTACAGCGGCAGCACCTCGGTGTTGCGGAAGTCGGCCTTGCCGAGCGCGTCGGCGGCGTCGCGGATCTCCCGCTCGCCGCTGAGGAAGACGAGGATGTCGCCCGGCCCCTCGGTGACCAGCTCGCGGCAGGCGTCGACGATGCCCTGCGTCTGGTCGTCGTCCTCGGCGAGCGGCCGGTAGCGGACCTCGACGGGGTACGTGCGGCCGGAGACCTCGACGATCGGCGCGTCGCCGAAGTGGCGGGAGAACCGCTCGGGGTCGATGGTGGCGCTGGTGATGATGACCTTGAGATCGGGGCGCCGGGGCAGGAGCTGCTTGACGTAGCCGAGGATGAAGTCGATGTTGAGGCTGCGCTCGTGGGCCTCGTCGATGATGAGCGTGTCGTACTGCTCCAGCAGCCGGTCGTGCTGGAGCTCGGCCAGCAGGATGCCGTCGGTCATCAGCTTGACGAGCGTGCGGTCGCTGCCCTGGTCGGTGAAGCGCACCTTGTAGCCGACGACCTGGCCCAGCTCGGTGCCGAGCTCCTCGGCGACGCGCTCGGCGACGGTGCGGGCGGCGATGCGGCGCGGCTGGGTGTGGCCGATGAGGCCGCGGACGCCGCGCCCGAGTTCGAGGCAGATCTTGGGGATCTGGGTGGTCTTGCCGGACCCGGTCTCACCGGCGATGATCACGACCTGGTGGTCGCGGATGGCCGCGAGGAGGTCGTCCCTGCGCTGGGAGACCGGCAGGTTCTCGGGGTAGGTGATCGCGGGCACGGCCTCGCGGCGGCGGGCCAGCCGCTGCTCGGCGCGCTCGACGTCGGCGAGGATCTCCGCGGCGATCTTGTCGCGGGCCTCGCGGGAGCGCACCCGGCGCGCGCCGTCGAGCCTGCGCCGCAGCCGCCGCTGGTCGCGCGGCATGAGCTCGGGCAGGCGGGACTGGATGTCGGTGAGCGGAGAGGACAACGCGGAGGTTCCCATACTGCTTCCAGGATATTTGAGCCCCGTGCACCGGGAGCCAACGGTCCATGCTGCCGGACCCCGCGGCCGCCGCGCATCCCAATAACCGGCCCGCGCCATGACCGCCCGCGTCATGACCGCCCGCGCCGCAGCTTGGCCGTGCCGCAGCCTGCCCGTGCCGCAGTCTGCCCGCGTCGTCGCAGGCGCTCTTCCGGGCATGGCCGTGGCCGTCCACGGCGGGCCCACTCTCCCCAGAGTTGCGTCGTGAACGGCCACGCCCATCAATGAGACTCCCGAAACGCGGTTCCGGTTGCGTCCGGGAGCTCACTATCTTGATCGGCGAGCCGGACGGCGCGCGGATCAGCCCGCCCGGCTGCCCGCCATCTGGGCGGCGCCGACGATGCCCGCCTCGTTCTGCAGGGCGGCCGGCACGATCGGCGTGTCGATCCGGACGTGCGGCAGCCACTTGTGGGCCTTCTTGCTCACGCCGCCGCCCACCAGGATGAGCGACGGGGAGAACAGCATCTCCACGTGCCGCAGGTACTCCTCGACCCGCTCGGCCCACTTGTCCCAGCCCAGGTCGTCGTCCTCGCGGGCCTTGTCGGAGGCGCGGCGCTCGGCGTCCTTGCCGTGCAGCTCCAGATGGCCGAGCTCGGTGTTGGGCACGAGCACGCCGTCGATGAACAGGGCGCTGCCGATGCCCGTGCCGAACGTCAGCATGAGCACGGTCCCGCGCCGGTCCCGGCCCTCACCGAAGGTCATCTCCGCGATGCCGGCCGCGTCGGCGTCGTTGATCACCGTCGCGCCGCCGAACAGCTCGGCCGCGTCGACGCCGATCCACGAGTGGTGGACGTTCGCGGCGGTGCGGACCACCCCGTCCCTGACCACGCCGGGGAACGTCACTCCGATGGGCCCCGACCAGCTGAAATGGTCGGCGATCTGCCGTACCACCTCGGCGACGGGCTCCGGCTTGGACGGGTGCGGGGTGGGAATGCGCAGGCGCTCCTGGGCGAGCTTGCCCGCCGAGACGTCCACGGGTGCGCCCTTGATGCCCGAGCCACCGATATCAATCCCCAAAACTTCCATATCAACCCTTCTCCCCAACAGGCGACAAGAAACGCCTCGCCGGATATTTCCGGACCATACTGAACCCTTCCCCGGGGCGCCCGCGTATCTCGCGTCACAAGCGCTAACAAGGAGGCACGGATGCGGTTACGCATCATCACACTCTGCGCTGTCGCGGTCGGCCTGGGCAGCACTCTCGCCACTCCCGCGCACGCCAACGCCACTCCCCGCGCGCGGTTCGACGTCGTCAGCCTCGTCTCGGACGTCCGGGGCAAGGCCGCCCTCACCGACCCCAAGCTGGTCAACCCCTGGGGTCTGGCCATGGGCAAGACCCTGTGGGTCTCCGACACGGGCACCGGCAGCGCCACCGTCTATTCGGGCGCCGGCAAGAAGGAGCAGACCGAGGTCGCCATCCCGGGCGGGGCCCCGACGGGCCAGGTGTTCAACCCGACCGACGGGTTCACCGTGAAGGGCAAGCCCGCCACGTTCATCTTCGCCAGCCCCAGCGGCGCGATCAGCGGGTGGAACGCCGAGGCGGACCCGAAGAACGCCCTCATCGCCGCGTTCACCCGCGGCGCCGACTACAAGGGCCTCGCGCTCGCGCAGACCGACGACGGCGACTTCCTGCTCGCCGCCGACTTCGCCCACGGCCGCATCGCCGCCTGGAACTCCGACTTCGAGAAGATCAAGCTCCGGGGCTGGCAGTTCAGGGATCCGGCCATTCCCTCGAACTACTCCCCGTTCAACGTGGCGGTCGCCAACGGCAACATCTGGGTGGCGTACGCGCTGCGCGACCCGGCGACCGGCAAGTCCGTCGCCGGCGCGGGCAAGGGCTTCGTCAGCCGCTTCAACGCCGAGGGCCGCCTGACCGGCCGCATCGCGCGTACCGGGCTGAACGCGCCGTGGGCGATCACCGCGGCCCCGCGCGGCGCCTACGCCGGATCGCTGCTCGTCGGCAACTTCGGCGACGGCACCGTCCACGCCTACCGCAACAGCCGTCACCTCGGCGCGCTGCGCACCGCCGACGGCAAGCCGATCCAGCTCCCCGGCCTGTGGGACCTGGAGGTCGGCACCGCGGCCAACGGCGGCGAGAACGCCCTGTGGTTCTCCGCCGGCATCGACGGCGGCCGGCACGGCCTGCTCGGCGTCATCCGGCCCGCGGGCTCCGGCGGCTCGACGGCCACCACGCCCACCTCGACGGCGACCCCGGCGCCCACCTCCACGTCCTCGCAGCACTCGAACCACTCGTACGGAGGTTACTGACCGGCCGCTGACGTTTCCGGCACGGTCGGCGCGGCCGTGCCGGAAACACCTCCGGGCCTTCCCCGCCCCTGCCCTGACGACCGGCCGCACCGCTCCCCCAAGTGATTCCCGCCGCCCCCGATGATTCGCGCCGCCCCCGACGAGTGACGCCGTCCCCGCTAAGTCCCGCCGCCCCCCTGGCCATGTCGGTGGGCGGCACTACCATCTCCCCGACGGGTCCGTACGGAGACGGTAGGGCATGACAGATCATCGGCTGCCACGCGAGCTGGGCCGGCTGTTCGCCGACGCCGGCAGGGGCCGCACGCTGCGGGTCGCTCTGCCGCCGGGTGACCTCGTCTGGCCCGACCCGGGCTACACCGGGCAGGGGGAGGCGGCCAGACCGGCGTTCTGGATGAGCGACGAGCCCGTGTCCGGCCGCGAGTGGGCCCGCTTACGCGACGAGCACGCCGCGAGCGGGCTGTGGCCGGTGCTGCTGGACGAGTCCGCCCAGCCCTGGTCGATCGGGCAGGTCGTGCCGGACGAGCCGGCGATGATCGACCACTTCACGGCCGAGGGGTTCATGCACGAGGTGTGGCAGGAATGGGTGGCGCAGATGCCGCCCGACGCCCTCACCGAGCTCGACCCCTACGGCGCGCTCTGCCCCGGCCCGGCCGCGCCCGGCATGCCCAAGGCCGATCCGGGCGAGGTGGCCGACTGGTACGCCGACCAGCTCGCGCCGCGCGGGATGCCGCTGGGCCTGGTCGCCGCCCGGCGCGGCGCCGACGCGCTGGCCGTGATGGGCTGGCAGGGGGCGCTGCACCACAACGAGTGGATGGTGCCGCTCGCGGCGGTGGTCCGCAGCTGGGAGGAGCGGTTCGGGGCGCGGGTGGTGTGCGTGGGGTTCAACACGCTGGAGCTGAGCGTCGCGGCGCCTCCGATGGACGCCGAGCACGCGCTGCACGTGGCGGCCGAGCACTGGGCGTTCTGTCCCGACAACGTGGTTCAGGGGCCGGGCGACCTGCACGGCTACGCCGAGCAGATCATCGGCAGGCACGCCTGGTCGTTCTGGTGGGACTGACCGCCCTGCGGACGGGTCACAGGACGCGGGCCACGGCGCCGTAGTTGCCCGAGGCGCTGGGCAGGGCCGCGCACGCCTCGTCACGGCCGTCGGGCCGCCACTCGGGCACCCACACCAGCCCCGGCTCGACCAGCTCCAGCCCCTCCAGCAGCGCCGCCACCTCCGCGCGGGTGCGGACGACGTGCCCCGGCAGCGTCATGGCGAGCAGATCGCCGACGGCGGGCAGCAGCTCCTCGGGGATCGCGTCGAAGGTGGTCTGCAGCAGAGCCAGGTAGCTGCCCCGGGCGGCGGCGTGGCACAGGCACTTGATCGCGTGCCGGGCGTCGTCGTCGCCGGCGCCCGCGACCGAGACCAGCAGCACGCCCACGGGCCGGTCCCAGTCGATGAACGTCTTGACCACCCGGTCGCCGAGCAGGTCCTCCACCTGCCGCACGTCGCCCTCCACCACGCGCACCAGGTCCGTGACGGGCTCGATGGTGGCCTGGGCGTACGCCAGGACCATCGGGTCGTTCTCCACGTACAGGACCCGGGCGCCGGAGCGGCCCAGCGCCTCGCGGGCCAGGTCGTGCAGCTGACGGCCGGGAGGTAATCCGCTGGGCACCCCGCTGCCGACGATCACGAACTGGTCGATCCCGCCGGCCGCCAGGTGGCGGACCACGCGGGCCAGGAAGGCGAGCACCGCGCGGGCGGCGGCGGTGGTCACGGGGGCGGCCTCGTCGTAGCGGCGCACGGCGTCGCGGTCGGCCACGAAGTTGTTCTTTCCTCCGGCGGCGGCGTCGAGCATCCGGGTGACACGCGCCTGGGCCGTGTCGAGCCTGGCCAGATTACGGATGGCACGTTGACGCATTTGACGTATCGCCCCTTTCCCCTCACCTTGCCGTACGGGAAAGTTCCGCGGCCTTCGACCCCACTCGGAGGACCAAGTTGAAAATGCTCCAAATGTCCCAACAATACAACCTATTGGAGCGAAATAATCGGGAAATATACGTTTCCCGGGTAATTATCGATCATCCTCGGGCGATGCGGTCACGGTGGGTGTTCAGCAGGTCGAACGTCTCCTCGCGGGTGGTCGTGGTGACCGAGAGTTTGGCGAACGCCTGGTGGTAGGCCTCGACGGCCCCCGGCTCGGTGATCAGCTCGTCGCGTTCGACGGTGTGCGCGCAGGCGATGTCGGGCTCGAACGCCTCGGCGTAACGCCAGAGCGTGAACGGCCCCGTGCGGGGCAGATAGGCCGGGTCGTTCAGAGGCACCAGGTGCAGGGAGACACCGGGACGCTTGGCGAGGTCGATCAGGGAGTCGAGCTGGGCCAGGTGGACGGGCGGGTCGGCGATGGAGCGCAGCAGCACGCCCTCGTCCATGATCGCCCACACGACGGGCCCGTGCCCGGCCCCCTGCCCGGCCCCGTGGCCGGCGAAGACCATCTCCTGGCGGGCCAGGACCAGCCGCACCGCCGCCTCGACGGAGGTCTGCCCGAGCGTGGCCGGCCCGGCCGCGCCGATCGCGGCGCGGGCGTACGCCTCGGTCTGGAGCAGCGGCGGGACCGTCCGCGGGTCGTACACGCGGATCACCGAGGCCCGCTGCTCCAGGGCGAAGGCGGTGGCGAGCCAGACGGGCACCGCGCTCGTGTCCCACCAGGCGGGCTCGCGCTCGCCGCGGGCCAGGGACAGCACGTGCTCGCGCGCCGGCAGCGCGGTCACCCCGTACAGGTCGAGCAGCCGCTCCACCATGGCCGGAGCGGGGGCCGCGCGGCCGGTCTCCGCGGCCTCGACGCGGATCGCGCCGCGGCCCAGCGCGCTCTCGACCTGCTCGGCCGTCAGCCCGGCCGCCTCGCGCAGGCCGCGCAGCCGCTCGCCGAGCGCCACGCGGACCGGCTCGGGCGGCGCCGTCCTGGCCGCGGGCACCGCCGGGACGGCCGGGGCCTCGGGCACGGGCGCGGAGTGCTCGGGCAGTCCCTCGGCCCGGCGGGCCAGGTCGATGACGCCGCGCAGCACGGCCAGCGAGCCGTCGGACAGCCCGGAGGCGGAGGCGCCGATGGCGGCGGCCCGCAACTGGAGGTCCTCCACCGCGCCGGAGTCGAGCGACTCCTCCCCCACCAGCCAGCCGACGCTGACCTGAAGGCAGGAGGCGAGCGCGCGCAGCACCTGGAGGGTCGGGTTGGCCTGCTTGCCGGTGCGGAGCTGGCTGACGTAGGCCCGGGTGATGGGGATGCCCGCCTCGGTGAGCTCGGCGGCCACCTGCGCGCCGCTCAAACCCCGCTCTCTCAGCGCCAGGTCCAGCCGCTCGGCGATGTTCGCCACTCCGCACCTCCTGCCGCCCGGGAGACCCTCAGCGTAGGGGAATCCGGGGATCATGCGCGCCTTCGGCCGCCCGTAAACCTCCAGCGGGCCATCCATACCCAACTGGAAAGTGTCAGTTGACACATCTTCCCACAGAACGCCACTATCGGACCGACACCTGGAAAGTGAGACTTGACAGCCGGACGGTTCTGGAGAGTCGCCGGCGAGGAGGTGGCCGGAGTGACCGCCGAACCGCAGAACGGTTCCTGGTTCGCCAGGCGGCCGAGGGCTCCGCAGGCACCCGATCGGGTGATCCTGCGCATCTGCGCCCGCGTGGTACCCCCCGACAAGCGCGTCCACGTCGCCAACATGCCGCTCGGCGGCGTGGAGGTCTGGGTGGACGGCAACGGCGACCGCTGGGTCCACTACCACCGGATGGCCCGCGAGCTGCGGCTGGCCGGCTGGCACACCGAGGTCGCCGCCGAGCGGCTGATGGTGCTCGGCTGGAGCGCCGAGTGCCTGGTCCACCGGGTCCGGATGCTCGACGCCGCCCTCGCGGGCCGGCTGTCCGACTACACCCGTACCGCCCGCGCGGCCTTCACGCTCGGCACCCGGCTGCGCGAGCAGAAGGTGCCCGCCGACGAGATCGCCATGAGGGTCCGCGACCACGTCGGCCGTGAGCTGCGCTGGCCCGACCGGCTCGCCGAGCTGGACGGTCTGGAGCGCACCGCGTCGCTGGAGCCGCTGCGGCTGCGGCTGGCGCAGGTCACCGGCCTGGAGGCCAAGGTGAGCCGCCGCTGCGCCGAGCACCTGACGCTGGCCTCGCAGGTCGTCATGTCGCTGCTCGGCCCGGACGCCGGCCGTTCGACGCGCCCGTGGACCAGGGCGCCCGGGCGACTGGTCGGGATCACCGAGCGGATGGTCGCGGCCAGCGTGCCGAACCGTCCCGAGGTGCCCCGGCCTGAGACCGTCACCGTCGCCCGCAGGGACCTGGCGGAGACGCCGCGATGACCCTGACGCCCGTTCGCGAGCACGTCGCCGGCCCGTTCGTCGGGCCGGTGGCGCGGCCCCGGCTCCTGGTCCGGGGGCGCTTCGTCGTCCTGCGGCTGATCGCCTGCGGTGTCGTCATCGCGATCATGGCCGACAGCACGGCGACGACGCTGGCGATCCCCGTGCTGAGCCGCGACCCCATCGCGGCGTCCCTGCCGATGGCGGAGATCACGTGGGTCAGCACGATCAACTTCGCCGCGGTGGCCGCGCTGCTGGCCACGGCGGGCCGCTTCGCCGACCTGCTGGGCAGGCGCAGCGTCCTCGCGGTCGGCCTGGCCCTGTACGGGCTGGGCGCCGCGGCGGTCATCGCGACCACGTCCTTCCCGCTCCTCCTCGGCGGGCGGCTGGCGCAGGGCGTCGGCGCCGCGCTGATGTTCCCCGCCTCGCTCGGCCTGCTGCTGGGCGAGCTGCCGGCCAACCGCCGAGCCGGCGCGGTGGCGCTGTGGAGCGCCTCCTCCGGGATCGGCGCGCTCACGCTCCAGGCCGGCGGCGGCCTGCTGGTGGCCGAGTACGGCTGGCGCGGCCTGTTCCTGCCGAGCGCCGGCCTGGCCGCCGCCCTGCTCATGCTGACCCCCGCGCTGCCCCGCTCCTTCGGGCAGGTGCGGCGCGTGCCCGACGTGTTCGGCACGCTGCTGCTCATCGGCGCGATCGCCGCGGCCGTGCTCGCCGTCTCCCAGGGCGGCACGTGGGGATGGACCTCCCCGCGCATCCTGGGCTGCGCGGCGGCGGCCGGGCTCCTGCTGGCCGGGGCCGTCGCCACGTCGTGGCGCCACGCGGCCGGCGCCATCGACATGCGGCTGTGGCGGCGGCCCGGCTTCCTGTGGTCGGGCGGGGCGTCCCTGCTGTACGGCGCCGCCTCGTTCGTGGTGCTGGCCCTCGGCCCGCTGTACCTGAAGAGCTCCGGGTTCGATCCCGTGACGATCGGCCTGTGGCTGACGCCCATCTCGCTCGCCATGATCGCGGGCAGCCCGCTGGCCATGCTGGCCGGGCGCCGCATCGGCCTCAACGCGGTCATCTACGCCGGGGCCCTGCTCCTCGGCGGCGGCTGCGCCCTCATGCTGGCCAACCCCTACCCGAACGTCCTGACGCTGGTGGCCGCGCTCATGCTGGGCAGCGGCTTCGGCGCCCTGTCCACCGGCACGTTCACGGTCGGCACGATGGCCGCCCATCCCACCCAGTACGCCTCCGCGGTCGGCGCCGTGAACACGGCCCGCATGCTGGGCGGCGCGATCGGGGTGGCCGGCGCCTCGGCCCTGGTGGACCAGCCGGTGCTGGACGGGCCGATGCCGGGCTTCGCCTCCGCGATGGTCGGCTGCCTGATCGTGGCCGTGGTCGTCGGCACCGTGGCCCTGGCCCGCGTCGCCGGAACGCCGCGCCGCCGGGCCGCGCGCCTGTCCAGGCGTGAGGCCGAGGCAGAGCTGATCATGCTGCGCCGGCTGCTGGCCGAGCTGCGCGACAGCTTCGTCCAGGTACGCGACGAGGCGGAGGAGGAGCTGGCCCGCTTCGGCGCCCGTGACCTGTCCGCCCACCTGCCCACCCAGCGGGCCGCCGAGCGGCTCTGAGCCCCGAGACCAGTCCCGTGTATCCGCCCGTGAAGCCGCGCTGACAGGAGTGGACCATGCTCACCGACGAGATCCGCAGGCCGTACCAGCACCCGTACGGGGTTCCCGCCCGTGGTGAGAGGCCGGCGCCGCCGCCTCCCCGCCCGGCGGAGGACGACCGCGTCACCACCGCGGCGGCCGAGCGCACCGTGCACCGGCTGCACCACATCAGGCAGGTGTCCGACCTGGCCATCAGCGTCATCGACCAGGCGCTCGAGCACGCGTCCTGAACCCCTCACCACCCCCCCGCAGGAGGAAACCATGGTCACCATCAAGGTCGAATGCCCGGCGGAGGTCGCCGCGGAACGGCAACGGGAGTTCGCCGACACCGTGATCGGGGCCGCGGTGCACCTGCTCGGCGCCGAGCGCGCCGGAGTGCGGCTGGACGTCACGGCCGACGTTGAGGACGCGCGGACCCGGCGCGAGACGGAAGACGCGCGGACCCGGCGCGAGATGGAGAACGCGCGGACCCGCCGTGATGAGGAGCAGGCGCGGGCCCGGCGCGAGGTTGACGAGGCCCGGGAGCGGCGTGAGGCGGCCTTCTGGGCCGCGGCTTGGTCGGGTTGCTGATGACGGCCGGACTCGCTCCCTCGCCCGTCCTGCCGGAGCGGACTCCCGTGCTGCCGGAGCGGCTCGTCCGCAGGGGGATCGGCGGCGCGATCCCCCCCCGCCGGGCCGGGGTCGCGCGGCCGTGGATCACCACGGTGCCGGCGCCCGCCTCCCCGTCCGTGGCCCCTGCGGAGGAGTCGAGCGCGAGCACGGTGGCGGTGGCGCTGCGGAGCAAGGCGAGCGCCGTCGCGGACGCCGAGCTGGGCCGGCTCGCCTCCCGCGCGCCGGGGCTGGACGCCTCCGCCCGCGACGAGGTGCGCGACGCCGTCCAGCGGGTGGTGGACGCCTTCCTGGAAGGGCCGCTGCCGCGCCTGACCCGCCACTCGGGTTCCCCCTCGGGCGAGCGGTACGCCGACGCGCTGCGGACGTTGTTCGGCCTGGACCCCGGGAGGACCACATGAAGCGGGGCAGAGTGGGCGTGATCGTGCCTCCGGCGAACCCGGCGGCGGAGCCCGAGCTGGCGCGCCTGCTGGGCTCCCGGGCCGACATGCACGTCACCCGGCTCCCGGTACGGCCGGGGCTGACCCTGCCGGAGCGGCTGGAGACGTACAACGAGGCGCTGCCCGCGATGATCTGCTCGTTCGGCGACCTGCCGCTGGACGCGATCGTCATGCTGTGCAGCGGCTCACGCTACCTGCTCGGCCCGGACGAGGACCGGCTGCGGTGCGACGAGCTGAGCAGGCGTTTCGGTGTGCCGTTCGCCACGGCGACGGTGGCCACGCTGGACGCGCTCGACCACATCGGCGCCGAGGACCTCGTGCTCGTCTCGCCGTACGAGCCGTGGCTGACGGAGCTGGCCGAGCGGTTCTGGAAGGCGGCCGGCATGCACGTCACCCGGGTGGTCGAGGTGCGCGCCCGGGGCCGGTTCTCGCCGTACAACGTGACCCCGGCCGAGCTGGTCGAGCAGGTGACGGAGGCGGGGCTGCCGGACGACGCGGTGGTGCTGTTCAGCGGCACCGGCATGTCGACGCTGCCCGCGCTGCTGTCCATCGGCGCCGGCAACGACCGGGTCCTGCTCACCTCGAACCTGTGCAGCTCCTGGTGGGCGCTGTCGCGGGCGACGGGCATGCCGATCACGCTCGGCCGGGCCCCGCACCGCCCGGCCGCGCAGGGGCAGCGGACATGAGCGGCGTCGCCGTGGTCGGCGCCGGCCCGGTCGGGCTGACGGCGGCGCTCACCCTGGCCAGGGCGGGCGTGCCGGTGACCGTGTTCGAGCGGGAGGCGGGCCTGGCCCGGCAGTCGCGGGCCTCCACCTTCCATCCGGCCACGCTCGACCTGCTGGACCACCTCGGCGTCGCCGAGCCGCTCATCTCCCGCGGGCGTGTGGTGAGCCGCGTCCAGTGGCGCGACCGGGCCGGCGAAGTCCTGGCCGAGATGGCGATGGGCAGCCTCGACGGACTGACCCGGCACCCGTACCGGCTGCACGCGGAGCAGTCGTCGCTCACCCCGCTGCTGCTGGCGGCGCTGTCCGCCGAGCCGGACGCGGACGTGCGGTTCGGCACGGCCGTGGACGGGGTGGCCGAGGGCGGCACCGGCGTGCGGCTGCGCATCGGGCGCAGCTGGGCGCGGGCGAAGTACGTGGTGGCGGCCGACGGCGCGCACAGCACCGTGCGCGGCTCGCTCGGGCTGCCGTTCCCCCGCTCCAGCTACCCGACGCAGGCACTGCGGGTCTTCACCGACTCGCCGCTGGACGAACTGCTGCCGCGGCTGGCGCCGCTGACGTACGTGCGCGACGTCGGCCAGTCGTGCAGCCTGCTCGCCCTGCCCGACCACTGGCGGATCGTGGTGCGCATCCCGTGCGACGCCCGCAACCCGCTGGCCACCTCCACCGTGGCCGCGCTGGTGCGGCGGGCGCTGCCCGGGGTCAGCCGCCCGGTACGGGTCATCGGCGCCGACCGGTACGGCCTGGCCCGCGGGGTGCTCGGCTCCTTCCGGTGCGGCCGGGTGCTGTTCGCGGGCGACGCGGCGCACCTGACCTCCACGGCCGGCGGGCTCAACATGAACGCCGGCATCCACGACGCCGTCGAGCTCGGCGCCGTCCTCGCCGACGTCATCGGCGGGGAGGCCGGGCCGTCCGCGCTGGACGCGTGGGCGTGGCGGCGGCGCGGCGTCCTGCTCGACCACGTGATCCCGCGCAGCGAGGCGCGCGTCGCGGGCGTGCAGGACCGCGACACCTCCCGGCTGGCGGCCGCGATGGCGGGGCTGCGGGCCATCGCCGGCGACCCGGACGCCACCCGTGTCTACCTGGCGCAGGCGTCGATGCTCGACACCCTCCCGGGCGGCATGCCGACCGGCGGGGCCGACACCCTGCCCGGCCGTCCGCCCGGACGCGCCCCCGACCGCGTGCTGGACCCCGTTCCCCATTCCGTGAGGCAGAGCTGACATGCGCATCTGGTTCCAGAAACACACCGTCGAGGGCCGCACGCCGCTTCTGGACAAGCTGTACGCCGAACACCTGGCCCTGGTGTCCGCCCCCGGCACGACCGTGGAGATCCACACGCTGCCGCCCGAGACGTACGGCACGGCGCTGCCCGAGCACCTGGTGGGCTACGGCGAGATCGGCCTGCTGTTCGGCCACTACTTCGCGCAGACCGCGGTGACCGCCGAGCGGGACGGCTGCGCCGCCTGGATCAGCGGCGCCGGCCAGGACCCCGGGCTGGCCGCGGCCCGCACCAGGGTGTCGATCCCCGTCGTCGGCTACGGCGACGCGGTCTGGCAGGCCGCCCGGATGGAGCGCCACCGCCTCGGCGTGCTCGGGTTCATCCCGCACCTGGCCGAGCCCATCACCGAGAACATCCGGGCCGCCGGCGCCGACCTGGCCTCGTACCAGATCGTCGAGCGCGGCGCGGACGTCGTGCAGCGGGCGCTCGCGCAGGACTTCGAGCCGTTCCTGGACGCCTACACCGAGGCCGCGCGCCAGGCCGCCAAGGCCGGCGCGCAGTGGCTGGTGCCGGCCGAGGGCATCCCGAACGTGATCCTCGTCCACCTGCGCGTCCACGAACTGCACGGCCTTCCCGTCATCGACCCCGGCGGCCTGGCGATCAAGACGGCCGAGCACTTGTGCGAGCTGCGCGCGCTCAACATCACCGCGCGCAGCACCGCCGGCTACTGGATGCGGCGCCCGCCCCAGGCCGCCGTCGAACACGCCGAGCGGGTGCTGCTCGGCAAGGTGATCGGAGACTGACCATGAGTTACCCCGCCGAGCGTCCCCGCCGCCTGCGGCGCACCCCCGCCCTGCGCGGGCTGGTGGCCGAGACCCGCCTGCACCCCGCCGACCTGATCCAGCCGCTGTTCGTCCGCGAGGGCCTGGCGGAGCCCCGTCCCATCGCCTGCATGCCCGGCCAGGTCCAGCACACCCGCGAGAGCGTGCGCAAGGCCGCCGCGGCCGCCGTGCGGGCCGGCGTGGGCGGGCTGCTGCTGTTCGGCATCCCCGAGAGCAAGGACCACGACGGGCGCGGCGCCTGGGACGAGCACGGCATCACCCAGCTCGCCCTCGCGGACGTCGCCGCCGAGGTCGGCGACGCCACCGTCGTCATCGGCGACATCAACCTGGACGAGTACACCGAGCACGGGCACGTCGGCATCCTCGACGCCCGCGGCGACGTCGACAACGACGCCACCCTGGGCGCCTACGCCCGCGTCGCCGTCGCCCAGGCCGCGGCCGGCGCCCACATGGTGGCGCCCAGCGGCATGATGGACGGCCAGGTCGGCGCCATCCGCCGCGCCCTCGACGCCGCCGGCCACCACAACCTGCCGATCATGGCCTACGCCGCCAAGTACGACTCCGCCTTCTACGGCCCGTTCCGCGACGCGGTCGAGTCGCGGCTGACCGGCACCCGCTCCACCCACCAGCAGGACCCGGCCAACCTGCGCGAGTCGCTGCGCGAGGTGCTGCTCGACGTGGACGAGGGCGCCGACATGGTGATGGTCAAACCGGCCGGCCTCTACCTCGACGTGGTGCGCCGCGTCGCCGACGCCGTCAACGTGCCGGTGGCCGCCTACCAGGTCTCCGGCGAGTACGCCGCGATCGAGGCCGCCGCCGCCAACGGCTGGCTCACCCGCGACCGCGCGATCCTCGAAAGCCTCACCGCGATCCGCCGGGCGGGCGCGGGCAGTGTGATCACGTACTGGGCCACCGAGATCGCCGAACGGCTGCCCCGCTGACCCCCGGTGCGGCCCCGATGCCGGACCCCAAGCCCGAACCGCGGAGAGGAGATGCGACCCGGATGTGGCGCACCCTGTCGGAGGACGCACGTGAGGCCATCCTCGAACTGTGCGACGGCTACGGGCCGCACCTGTACGACTACTGCCGGACGGAGTTGTCGTCGAGCGACGCCGAGCTGGCCGTCGCGGGCACCCTGCTGTCCGCGCACGCCTGGGCCGACCGGGTCGACCAGTCGTCGCCGCTGCGGCCCTGGCTGTACGCGCTGGCCCGCGCGCACCGCTCGTACATCTCCACCCCCACCAGCGTCGGCTCCTGGTCGCGGCCCGGCCGGATGGCCGACCTGCTGCCCGAGGCCCTGCGCGCGCTCGCCCCGCCGCACAGGGAGCTGCTCGACCTGTCGGTACGGCACGGGCTGACGACCGAGGAGATCGCCACCATCTTCGACGCGGACTCCGACGAGGTGGAGACGATCATCCTGGAGGCGGCCGACGGGCTGGAGGAGTGGTTCGCCGCCGTCATCGCCGCCAGGACCCGTCACGGGTGCGCGGCGCTGGAGTCGCGGGTGACGGACTGGGCCTCGGCGCCCGGGCGGCGCACCCGCGCGCGGATCAGCCGCCACATCGCGCACTGCGACGTCTGCCGGGGCGCGCCGCGCGTCATGGTGGCCGACACGCTGCTGCGGCAGATGCCGATCGCATCGGCGCCCGGCACGCTGCACGAGCAGCTCGCCTGGGCGCTGCCGCTGCCGGACGAGGCGGGACTGTGGCGGGAGGACGGCTTCCCGGCGCAGGCGCGCGGGCTGGCCGAGCCCGCGCCGCCGCCCATCGCTCCGGTCCCCGGCCCCACGGCGGGGACCTGGGAAAGCTCCGGGCCGGCGGCGGGCGCGGCCGCCGCCGGCCCGGAGCACACACCTGACCCGGCCGCGCACCGCCCACCCAGCAAACACGCCCGTCCCGGCCCACCGGACATCCTTCCGCGCCGTGCGAGCGTGCCGGGTGCCGTCGCGGCCCGCGCCGACTCCCCGTCCGGCCGGCCTTCCGTGCCGGTCGCCGAGACCCCAGGCGGGGCCGCCCAGACCGCCGCCTGGACCCCGGACCCGGCCGGCCAGTCCCCGGACTGGTCGCCGGACCGGGACGCGGACTGGGCCATCGTCCGCCGCAACCGCGGAGGCGTGCCGTACCGGAACCTTCCAGCGGCGTCCGCTCATGACCGGATCAGCAGTAGCGGCCCGGCCGGTCAGGAGCGGGCCCCCTCACGCCGGGCCGAAGGTGGCCCGCCCTGGGAGCACCACCCGGACGATGGCCCACTCACCTCCCGCCCCGCCCCGGCGGCGCCCCCGGTCCCGGCGGCGCCCCCGGTCCAGGCGCCACGTCGGGAGACGGCCCAGCCGCAGACGCCCCGCACCGGGGCTGCCCGTCCCGTCGTGCCGCAGATGCGCGTTCCTCCACCCGCGCCCGCGCCTACGTCCGCGCCCGCTCCGGCAGCCCCGGCGGCGGGGGGCTCCGCGGCGGGGGACCCGGCGGCGGGAGCTCGCGTGGCGGCCACGAGTCTGCCGACGGACCGCATGGTGGCCGGCTCCCCCAGGCCGAAGCGGACCGTCCCGCTGAGCGCCCCGGTCATGGCCGACGCCCCGCCCACCGCCCGCCCCAGGGCCGGAGCACCGAGCGGCGCCCCCGCCCAGCCGCACCAGACCCCGGACGGATCCCCCGACCGCGCCTCCTCCCCCACCGACCCGTCCGACGCCCCGGTCCAGGCGCCCCGGCCGGTCGCCGGCGGGCGTCCGGGGACCGCCCATCGGCCGCCCCCCTCCTCCGCCCGCGTGCACGGGGTGATCACCATCCCGGGGCCCCGCCGGCCCCCCGAGGAGACCACCCGCCCCCCGCGGGACGGCCGGGGCGCCGACGGCGTGCCGGGGTGGGCTCGCGGACGCGGCGCCGACGGTCCGGGAGAGGGCCCGGCCGTCGGCTCCCCGCCGTTCACCGCGCCGCTCCGGTACGAGCCCGCGCCACCGCACGACGCCCACGTGGTGGAGCTGCACGCCGGCGGCCCCGACGAGTTCTGGCTCGACCGCCCGGACACGGCCGACGGCGAGTCGGGGCTGACGGTGCGGAACGTGGCCCGCGTCGGCCTGCTCGTGGGCGTCGGCCTGCTCGTGGCGGGACTGGCCTGGTCCGGTCTCAACGCCCGCCAGCGCATGACCGTGATCACCGAGACGGGCTCCGACGGCCCGGCCCTGACGCCGGCTCCGGACGGCCGCCCGTCCCCCGGCCCCGCGGTCCCGGTGCCCCCGCCCGAGCCCGCCGCCGTCCCGCCGGCCGCGACCGCGGCCCCCAGCGCGGCCCCCGCCGTGACCCCCACGGCGGGGGCCCCGGCGAACCGCACGGGCGACACCGGCGCGGCGGACGACGGCAAGCGGGAGGGCCCGGTCGTGGCCGGCACGATGAGGCCGGCCGACCGGCCGGCGGGACGCGAGGCCAGGCAACCGGCCGAGCGGCCGGCCAGGAAGCCCGCGGGGACCCCCCAGCAGCCGGTGGCGCTGCCGCGGCCGCAGGCTCCGGTCGCGTTCCTGTCCCCGGTGTCGATCAGGCGGGGCGCCCGCCGTACCGGCACGTTCGCGCTCGCCTGCAAGGGCGGGACGTGCCGCATCGCGTCGGCCGGCGGCGCCGGCGGCATCGCGGTGTCGGGCAGGTCGTTCAGGGTGAAGGTGCCCGCGGCCCGGCCCGGCTGCCAGGGCCGTCCGGTCACCCAGACCGGCACGATCGTCGTCCGCTGGGTCGGCGTGGCGCGCGGCGACGGCCGCAGGACCTCCGGCACGACGAGCGCCGGCGGGACGCTGCGGCTGCGGGTCTCGTGGACCGTCGCCAAGGACCCGGGCGCGTACGTCCTGGACGGCGAGGGCAACGGTCACTGGACCAACTGCTCCAGGTACTAGGTTGATGCGGCCGCCGCGGTGCCCGGGGCGCGGGCCAGCGGCGGCCGACGGCTCCCGCCGCGACGGCGTCGGGCGGCAGCCGAGCCCTCGCCGGGGGACCATGGTGGTCATGCCACGATTCGTTGATCCGACGCCCAGGCTGCGCGCGTCTTTCCTGGAGGCGGTGGCCGAGTTCCGGGCCGACCGCGACTATCCCCCCTCCTGGTTCGTCGGCGACGTCGACCCGCCCGCCCTGACCGACCCGGACGCTTTCGAGGCGTATGTCGCGCGGCTGCTGGGCGAGCGTACCGAGGCAGGCACACGCGACGGGTTCGTCCCCATGACGACGCTGTGGTGGGCCGACGGCGAACGCTTCCTGGGCAGGATGGCCATCCGTCACCGGCTCAGCCCGGCGTTGGAGGAGCTCGGCGGTCACATCGGCTATGACGTGCGGCCGTCCGCCCGGCGCCGGGGGCACGCGACGGCCATGCTGGCCGCGGCGCTGCCGATCGCGCGGTCGCTGGGCGTCTCGCAGGCATTGGTGATGTGCGACAGGACCAACACGGCCTCGCGGCGGGTCATCGAGGCCAACGGGGGCCGGCTCATCGACGTCACCGAGCAGAAGCGCCGGTACCGGGTGCCCACGGGACCATGACATCCCCCGCGGGACAGGTGGACGGGGGTCAGGCAGCGATGGGGGCCTCGGGTTCGGCGTCCTGCGCCGACGTACGCGTCCGCGTCCGTGTCCGGGGCAGGAGGAGATAGGTGAGGGCCAGTCCGATCAGGCTCAGCACCGCGCCCCCCACGCCGGTCCAGCGCAGAGCGCCGGCGGCGACGATCGCGCCGCCGGCGACCGAGCCCGCGGCGGCGCCGAGATTGCAGGCGCCCACGTTGACGGTGACGGCCAGGGTCGGGGCGGCGCCCGCGTGCCTGCGGGACACCGGCGACCGTCTCGTCCCCACCTGCTCGGACCTGCTCGCCGATCTCCACCAGGAGCGCGACCGCATCGCTCAGGCCATCGCCGACCTTCATGCCTCCATGGACGCGCTCAATGACGTCATCGCCGCGGCCCCGCCCGACGTCACTCGCCGTGCACTGGCTTCACTCGGCGCCTCGGCGGACTAGGAGCCACGCCCGCCCCTGGCCGCCTCGTCGGCGGGTCGAGGCGGGGACTCCTCCCAGGCGGTGACCCCGAGGCGGCCCGTGGAGCCGAGGTCCAGGGGCGCGTCCGGGGTGACGCGGTGCTCCCGCCCGCCAGGCCCCGCGGTCACGACCACCGTGGCCCCGACCGCCGGGAGGCGGCTCGGGTCGTCGTACGTGTTGCGCCACACCAGGGTGAAGGAGGCCGAACGGCCGGGCCGCACGGTCACCCTCCTCGGCCCGGGGTCCCGGACCGCGGTGGTGATCCGCTCGGCGCCGTGGTCGACGGCCACCTCCACCGGGTCGCCGTCCGCGTCCAGGAGCCGCACGCGCGGATAGCCCTCCACGACGCGCGCCCGGCGGCCGCAGTTGGTGAGGGTCACGGCCTGGACGCGCAGCCCCATCGCGGCGTTCGCCGGGCCGGCGGACATGACCACCCCCGCGTCCGGACAGGGCTTCGCCGCCGGGGGCGAAGCCACGGCCAGGGGTGAGGGCACCGCCGGGAGTACCGCCGGGGGCGAGGACAGGGCGGGCGTCGTGCCGGCGACCTGCGCGCCGCACCCCGCCAGGCCCGCGACCGCAGCTAGGGCGGCGGCCACGACGACGACAGGCCGCGGGGTCCAGGAGGGGGCGGCGGGGCGGAAGGTCACCCGGCTCATCCTCCCGCAACGGCAGGATGAACCGGGCATCGCACCTGAAAAACCTCAGAAGAAGCTGAACTCCGGCTCCTCCTTCGGCAGCTCCACGCGCGCCGGGCCGCGGAAGGCCGACTTGTCCTGCGGCACGTCCGCCGGCGCGGTGCCCAGCGCGAACGGGATCGAGACGCTGCTGGCGGCCAGGTCGAGCGTCACGTGCGCGCCCGTGCCCGGCTCCTCGCTGTAGGTGCTGTCGGTGCCCGCGACGACGAGTGCGACCCGGTGGCCCTTCGCGAACGTGTAGTCCTGCGGCAGCGTCTGCCACCGGACCTTGCCGAACGTGCCGACCGGCAGCGGGGACGGGCGGCTGAGCGACGCCCGGTTCTGCACGTCGATCCAGCCGCGGGCGACGATCTCGGCGGGCCGGTTCGCCACGTTGGTCACGACCTTCTTGTAGCAGGCGTCGTCGGCCGCGGTGCTCTCGCCGTGGCAGTCCTCCTCGGCCAGCGTGGTGATGCCCTGGCCGCGCCGCCAGTCCACCCGGGTGGCGTCGCCGAAGTCGACGAGCAGGGCGGTGAGGTTGGAGGTGGGCCTGTCGAGCTTGACCGTGAGGTCGGCCGTGGGCGTGCCGGACAGGCGCAGGTCGAGCGGGAGCGGGCCGGTGGTGAACGCCACCCGGCCCGGCTTGGCCGTGCCCACGTCGGCGATCATGTCGGCCTCGTCCAGGGCCACGTCCGCGAACGACGCGGCGGCTCCACGGTCGGCGGGCCGGAGCCCGAGCGAGCCGTCGGCGGCCGGGCGCAGCGCCAGCTTGGCCGCGAGCGGCGCCGGCCAGTCGCGCTGGGTGATCCACCGGGCGGGGCCCGTCTGCACGTCGGCGCGCGGCTCGGTCATGATGCCGTTGCGCACGCCGAGCAGCCAGTGGTCGAACCAGCGGTGCAGCGTGTCGACCCACAGGTCCCTGCGGCCCTCGAAGTCGAACGGGTCCACGTGCTGGTACTGGCCGACCCAGATCTTGCGCGGCATGTTCCGCCTGGCGAGGGCGTCCCACCAGGTGGAGAAGTTGTCCGGCTTGACGTTCAGGTCGTTGACGGTGTGGACGACGAAGACGCTCGCGGTCACCTTCGAGGCGTCGCCGAGCAGCCCGGAGACGTAGTCGCGCTCGGCCCAGAACGGGTTGTGATTCCCGGTGTCGTCGCCGTCCTCGGCGTCCATCCGGTCCCGTACGGCCTGGCACTTGGCCTCGGGGTCGGTGTCGACGTAGTCGGCCAGCCAGGAGGCGTAGTCGTAGCTGTAGATCACGCCGTTGGAGCGCTGGTACCGGTACCAGGAGCTGATCGCCGAGATGGGCACGATCGTCTCCAGGCCCTTGACGCCCGTGGCGGCGACGGCGTTCGCGAGCGTCCCGTCGTAGGACTTGCCGATCATCGCGGCCTTGCCGGTGGTCCAGTCGGCCACGGCCGGGGTGCCGTCGGAGCGGAAGGCGCGGGCGCGGCCGTTGAGCCAGTCGACGACCGCCTTGCCACCCAGCACGTCGGCCTTGCCGCCGATGTCGGGGCAGCCGTCGGAGCGGGTGGTGCCGAGCATGTCGACGTTCAGGACGGCGTAGCCGCGCGGCACGAAGTAGTTGTCGTAGAACAGCGGGAACTTCGTGACGTTCCCGTCGGCGTCGTAGACCTTGCGCTCGGCCTCGTTCCCGCGCCCGGAGTTGTCGTAGTAGGGGCTCTCGTCGATGATCACCGGCACCTTGAGCCCGGGACCGGACTCCTTGGGCCTGATGACGTCGACGCGCACCCGGTCCGGCCGGCCGTCGGCGTCGCTGTCGACGCTCGACTCGACGTAGACGTGCTCGCGGACGGCGTCGGCATAGGAGAAGACCGGCTGGGTGCGGCCGTTCTCGACGGTGATGGCGGGGCCGGCCGCCGCCTGGGCGGGGGTCGCGATCGCCAGGGTGAGGGCGACCGCCAGAAGGGCCGGGCGTAATTGCGACACGCGTGTCCTCCGTGACAAGAAGGGGGGCATGTGATGAAACGAGGAGAAGTCAGGAAATGTCCCCCGGGCAATCTCTCACCCGCCCGCGGGCCTGACAAGATCCTCTCCGTACGCGTGGAGACGCCTGTCGGGCCGGTTCCGGCGGCCCGGCGCGTTTAGGCTGGAAGGCCCCACCGGGCGAGAGAGCCCGGGAAAGCGACCTGAGGACATCGACCTTGACGACACCCGGGCTGGAGGAGAGAGGACGCATGCGGAACGTCTCCCGTACCTCGCTCGTGGACGCCGCCATCGAGCAGCTCCGCAAGGAGATCACCGGCGGGGCGTGGCCGGTCGGCACGAAGATCCCGTCGGAGGCGCAGCTCGCGGCGAGCCTGGGCATGAGCCGCCTGTCGGTGCGCGAGGCCGTGCGGGTCCTCGCGCACGCCGGCCTGCTGACCACGCGTCAGGGCGACGGCACGTACGTGACCGCGACGGACGAGTCCAGGATCGCGCTGCGCCGCCGGCTCGACAGCGCCGCCGCCATGGACATCATCGACGTACGGCGCGGGCTGGACCTGGTCGCGGCCCGGCTGGCGGCGGTCCGGCGCACCGAGGACGACCTCGCGGCGCTGCGGGAGACACTGGAGCGCAGGGACGCGGCCGGGGAGGCCGGGGACCTCGACGGGTTCGCCGACGCGGACGTCGCCTTCCACCTGCGGGTGGCGGACACCGCCCGCAACCCGCTGCTCGCCGACCTCTACCACAGCATGGGCGAGGCCGTCCGCGACAGCGTCCGGGACGTGCGGCAAGCCTCGCACGAGCCGGACACCTCCCACTGGGCTCTGCTGCGCGCCATCGAGTCGAGCGACGCCTCCGGCGCCGTGGAGGCGTCCATGGCCATCCTCGACACGCACGAACGCGAGCTGCGGCCGTCACCGCCGGCAGGGACGGAGCAGGCGCGCGGCTAGGCTCCCCGTATGGGGACCAGACGTGCCGACGCCGAGCGCAACATCGCCGCGATCCTCGAGGCGGGGCGGCGGGTGCTGAGCGCCGACCCGAGCGCGAGCGTGATGCAGGTCGCCAAGGAGGCGGGCGTCGGCCGGGTGACGCTCTACGGCCACTTCCCCTCCAGGGAGGCCCTGGTCGGGGCGGTCGTGACCCACACGGTCGAGCTGGCCGGCACGACGCTGGCGGCCCTCGACCTCGACGCGCGGCCCGCCCGTGAGGCGCTGGCCGAGCTGGTGCGCTCGTCCTGGGACGTGCTGAGCCAGCACAGCCGGCTGTTCCTGGCGGCCGACGCGGCGCTGCCGGCCGAACGGCTCCGCGAGCGCCACGCCGAGCCGCTCGAGCGGGTGGAACGGCTGATCGTGCGGGGCCGCGACGAGAGGGCGTTCCGGACGGACCTGCCGGTGACGTGGCTGGTCAGTACGTTCCTGGCGATCCTGCACACGGCGGCGGGCGAGGTGGAGGCGGGGCGGCTGGCGCGCGAGGAGGCGGGCGAGACGCTGGTCCGCACGCTGGACGCGCTCCTGTCGCCGCCCCCCGCCCCGGCCTGACGCCGCTCCGGGGTTCCCGGCCGCCCGGCGCGGTGGCCGCCGGACCGGTGACCACCGCGCGGCGTGCGAGGTCAGGAGGACTGGTTGCTGATCAAACGGTCGATCTTCCAGCCGTTGCTCGACTTCTCCAGGATGAAGAACTCCCGGTAGTTCTGGCTGTCCTGCTGACTGGTCGCCCGGACGAGCGCGTAGGTGTCGCCGAGCTTCTCCGTGTCCTCGATCGTGTACGTGCCCGACATCGGCCCGGTCATCATCCCCTGGTAGGCCTTGCGGATGGCGTCGGTCCCGTCGGCGGTCGCCGCGCCTTCGAGGGCGACCACCGCGTCGTTGTCGAACAGCGCCACGACGTCGTCCACCTTGCCCGCCTTGATGGCGCCGAAGTAGCTCTGGACGATGCCCTTGGGCGTGTTCTTGGCCTCCATGCTCTCCGACGGCGAGGCGCTCTCGGTCGGCATCGAGCTCATGTCCGAGGACGGCGCGCCGGGGCTCGCCGCGCTGCCGCCCATGGCCTCCGTGCCGCCACCGGACGCGCAGCCCGTGACGAGCAGAGCAGGGACAAGCGTCGCCAGCAGGAGTGACCTGCCCTGAAGAATCTTGTGCATGGCGGCTTGATGCCCATGCCACTCGTGATCGAATGCCCGCTTGTCCAGTCCGAACCCGCCTTTTACGGTTCGCAGGGATCATGCCCGGCGGGCTGGGGCATCGGGCCGCGTGGTCTACCGGGGCGCCTCGCGGCGGACCGTCCGGCCCGTCAGGGCAGGGGCTCCGACGGTGGGTAGACGTGCGGGCTCTGGTGACCCGATGGCAGGACGCAGCGCCGTCCCGAGTCGACACTGGGGCAGCGATCGGCACTGTCACGCTGCGGCAGAGGGGCTGGGGCGTTGGTGACGTCCGGCTCCATTTCGGGCACCCGGTGGACCTTACGGTGACGCCTCGGGGGGTTGGTCGCGTGATGATCACGATCCGACCTCTGAACGGTCTCGCCACAGCGGTGAAGTGTCACGGTGAGTGAGTTTTCGCTATTCGGGCCTGGGCAGGTGTGCGGGATGCATACCGACGGTGACGGCGAGGTGACGGTGACTCCCTGCGAGGACGGGCCACTCCTCGTGCGCGGGAGGTTCCGGCTGGTGACCCAGGACGGGCGGCAGATCGACCCTGGCCGGGCGACGGTGGCACTGTGCCGGTGCGGGCTGTCGTCCACGAAGCCGTTCTGCGACGGCTCCCACCGGGCGGCGGGCTTCCAGGCCGGCAGCGCCCCGGATCCCGACCCCGCCGCCTGACCCGCACGGCACGCTCAAGACCGGGCAAAGTGGAGCATGCATGCGTTATCTGGACATATCGGGCGGGTAGCAGCACACCACAGCCAAGGGGGAGAATCATGATCAAAATGCTGCACAAGATGGGGATCCGATCCCATCACGCCTATGTAGCCGGCACGGTGTCCATCGGGCTCGCGTTCGCGTCCTGGATGGTGTCCACCAAGACCGAGGCCGCCGGACTCGACCGCGCCGATCGGTGGGGGATCTTCGTGGGCGAATGGGCTCCCACGTTCTTCGCCCTCGGCGTCGCGCTCCGTCTGGAGGAGGGCGACCGCGAGTCCATGCAGGGCATGGGCGGCCACATGCAGGAGATGGGACGCGGGCAGGAAGCGGACACGGACGTGTTCGACCGCGCGTCCAGCGGCATGTCGCACCGCGCCCCCACGGGCATGTAGGCGGGCCGCACCAGGCGTTCCGGATCGCCGCGGGCACCCTCGGGGGGCCCGCGGCGACCCTTGTCCGGCGGCATGCGGGCGCCGGTCAGGCGGTGGCGCGCTCCGCCAGGAGCCGGAGCGGCTCGTCGGTCAGCCTGAACGTCGTCCACTCGTCCTGCGGCGCCGCGCCCAGCGAGCGGTAGAACCCGATCGCCGGCTCGTTCCAGTCGAGCACCGACCATTCGAGCCGCTGGTAGCCCCGCTCGGCGCAGATGCGCGCCAGCTCCGCCAGCAGCGCCCGGCCGTGGCCGCCGCCCCTGCGGTCCGGCCGCACGTACAGGTCCTCCAGGTAGACGCCGTGCGCGCCGCGCCAGGTGGAGAAGTTGAGGAACCACATCGCGAACCCGACGACCTCGCCGGTCCTGTGGCCCCCCTCGTCCTCCCCGTCCTCCGTGTCCTCCGTGGCGACGTGCGCGAACACCGCCGGAGCGTCGCCGAAGAGCGCGGCGCGCAGCTGCTCCTCGGTGGCGCGCACCTCGTGCGCGGCCTTCTCGTACGTGGCGAGGTCGTGGATCAGCCCGAGGATGGCGGGCACGTCGTCAGGGGTGGCGCGGCGAATCATCCCCCCAGCGTAGGGGACCTGCCGCCGGGACCGGTCTCAGGCGCCGTCGAGGACGCGGGTCAGCCAGTCGAGGGTGCCCGTGCGCAGCGCCTCGTCCGCGAGCCGCTTCGCCGTGGCCGTCTTGAGCGCGGCCAGCGAGCTGTCGATCCACGGCTGCACGTTCTGGTGGCCCTGCTCGCGGTACTCGACGGCCTGGAGCAGGCATTCGAGCTTGTCGGCGTCGCGGGCGCACACCGCCTCCAGGCTGACCTTCTCCTCGTACTCGGCGATCGCACCCCGCAGCATGGAGGCCACGGCCTCGGGCACGTCGCTCGTCTGGTCGGCGGTGACGTCCTCGTTGGCGGGCGCCCTGAGGTAGCGCTTGGCGACATACGGGATGTCGGTGATGCGGGTCTCCTGACTGTCGTGGAACAGGCTCATGAACGACGCCCGCTGCGGGTCTCCCCCCTCCAGCACCGCGACCACCCCCGCGATGACCGCCGTACGGAACGAGTGGTCGGCGATGCTCTCCGGATCCCGCACGCCGGCCACCAGCCAGCCGGTGCGCTTGTAACGCTTGAGCAGCCCCATCTCGTAGAGCAGGCCCGTCAGTCCCGTCATGTCGTCAGCCACGAGGGTCCCCTCTCACCTCGGTACCTATGGGCCGAGCGTAGACGACACTCTCCCCTGCGGACGGCGTCCGCGCCGACACGCCGCACCGCGCCGCCCGGAACAAGGCCCTAGGCGTCCGCCGGCGTCTCCCCCGGGAAACGGGTGACGAAGCGGCGCTGCCAGGGTGTCTCCACGGCTCCCGGCCGGTAGTGCGCCCGCACGTACGCGACCGCCTCACCGCCCGGCACCCCGTCCAGGACGGCCAGGCAGGCCAGGGCGGTGCCGGTGCGGCCGACGCCGCCGCCGCAGGCGACCTCCACCCGCTCCGTCGCGGCGCGCTCCCACGCCTCGCGCAGCGCCGCGCTCGCGTCCGGCCGGTCCGACGGCAGCCAGAAGTCCGGCCAGCGCACCCACCGGGCCTCCCACCCGACGGCCGGGGGCCGCTTGCTGAGCAGGTACACCCCGAAGGCCGGCACCGGCCCCTCGGGCAGGGGGTGCCTCAGCCCCCGGCCGCGCACGAGCCGCCCCGACGGCAGCCGCAGGACGCCGGCGGCCGCGGGATCCCAAAGGTCGATCATGTGCCGAGCATAGGCCCCGCCGTCGCGGGACGCGTGAGCGCTTCGGGGATGATGTCCTCCGGTGTTCAGGACGGGATGTGACGACCATGACGGATGACGGCGTGCGGCTGCGGGCGGCCGAGCCGGGCGACTACGACCGCATCGCCCCGGTGGTGGACGACTGGTGGGGACGTCCCGTCCAGGGCAGCCTGCCGCGGCTGTTCCTCGACCATTTCCACCGCACCAGCCTCGTGGCGGAGGACGGCGACGCCCTGGCGGGGTTCCTCGTCGGCTTCCTGTCGCCCTCGGTGCCCGACGCCGCGTACATCCATTTCGTGGGCGTCCACCCGAGCCGGCGGGGAGACGGGCTGGCGCGGCGGCTGTACCGGGGCTTCTTCGACCTGGCGGCGGCGGACGGGCGCACGCGGGTGCGGGCGATCACCTCGCCGCGCAACCACGGCTCCATCGCGTTCCACACGGCGATGGGGTTCGCGGTGAAGGGTCCCGTACCGGACCACGACGGGCCGTCCAACGACCGGATGGTGTTCGAGCTGCGGCTCGGCGGCGCCTGAGGCGGCTCGCCGGCGGTCACGGCTCCCCTCGTGGCGGGCGGGGGCCCTCGAAACCGGCCAGCCACCTGATCAGCAGCCTCTCCAGCTGGTCGGCCTCCTCGGGCGTCAGGAAGTCGAGGAGGCCGCGCTCGTTGCGCATGTGCTCGGTGAACGCCTCGTCGAACAGCTCCCGGCCGGCGTCGGTGAGCGCGACGACGCGGGCGCGGCCGTCGTCCGCGCTGGGACGGCGGGTGACCAGGCCGCCGCGTTCGAGCCGGTCGATCCGCTTGGTCATGGCGCCCGTGGTCACCATCGTGTACGCGGCCAGCTCGCCGGGAGCCCGCTCGAACGGCTCCCCGGCCCGCCGGAGGGCGGCGAGCACGTCGAAGTCCCCCTCGCCCAGCCCGTACCGCCGGTAGACGACCAGGAGCCGGTCGGTGAGGTGGCCCGCCAGGCGGTGCAGCCGCCCGATCACGCCCAGCGGCCGCACGTCCAGGTCGGGCCGCTCGCGGGCCCACGCCCGCAGGATGCGCGCCACGTGATCCAGATGCTCCGGGCCGTCGGGAGAGTCGCTCATGGCTCCACAATAGCTTCCAAGGAAGCTACATTGTCTTCCATGGAAGCCAGTCTGCGGTGGGCTCCGGTCACCGCGATCGCCCCGCTGGCATGGGGCGCCGCGTACCTCGTCACCCACCGGTTCCTGCCGGCCGACAGCCCCCTGTACGGCGGCGCCATCCGGGCGCTGCCCGCCGGGCTGCTCCTCCTCCTCATCCGCAGACGGCTTCCGCGAGGGTCGTGGTGGTGGAGGTCGCTGGTGCTCGGCACCCTGAACATGGGCGCGTTCTTCGCCCTGGTCTACCTCGCGGCCCAGACGCTGCCGTCGAGCATCGCCTCGACGATCATGGCGACCTCGCCCGTGGTGATGATGCTGTTCGCCTGGGCCGCGCTGTCAGAGCGCCCACGGGCGGCGCACATGGCCGGCGCGGCCATCGGGATCGCCGGCGTCTGCCTCCTGCTGCTGAGGGGCACGGCCACCGTGAACGCGACCGGGGTGCTGGCCTCCGTCGTGGCGATGACGATGTCGTCGTACGGTTACGTGCTGGCCAAGAAGTGGAGCCCGACGGTCGACGTGTTCTCGCTGACGTCGTGGCAGCTCATCGCCGGGGGCGTCGTGCTGGTCCCCGTCGCCGTCGCGGTGGAGGGCGCGCCGCCGTCGCTGGACGGGCCCGCGGTGCTCGGGTTCGGGTACGTGACGATCGTGGCGACCGCGCTGGCCTTCGCGGCCTGGTTCACGGGGCTGCGGCACCTGAGCGCCGGGACGGTCGGGCTCATCGGGCTGCTCAACCCGCTGACCGGCGTCCTGCTCGGCACGGTGGTGGCCGGCGAGACGCTCACGGCGCAGCAGCTCCTCGGCCTGGCCCTGGTCTTCGCCGGAATCCTCCTCGGCCAGCCGGTCACCACCCGCCTCCTCGCTCGCGGCCCCTCCCTCAGACTCCGGCCTCGGCCGTCACCAGGAACATCAGGAACGACGCCAGGAACGGCCGTCCCCGCAGCTCCTCCACCCATTCCTCCGCGGCCGTGCCCAGACGGCCCGCCTCCACGGCCCTGAGCACGTTGCGGCGCAGTCCCAGCAGCCGGTCGGCGGTGTCGAAGTCGCGGAGCACCGGCGCCACGGCGACCACGGAGCGGACGGTCAGCCCCGCCTCGGCGCACAGCCGCGCGAGGCCGCGGCCGACGGTCGCGTTGCGGACGATCTTCGTGGTGATGAACCGGGTCAGGCCGCGGCCCATGTCCGGATCCCGCGAGTCGATCAGCAGGCCCTCCCAGTCGGGTTCGGCCATGACGATCCGTCCCCCGGGGCGGGCCACCCGCCGGAACTCGGCCAGCGCCCCGGCGGGGTCCTCGACGTGCTGGAGCACCCGGTCGGTGCGGGCCCGATCGACGCTGCCGTCACTCAGCGGAAGGGCGTGCACGTCGCCGGAGCGGATCTCGACGCCGGGCCGTCCCCCCACCCGGGCGGCGGCCTCGGCCACCATGGCGGGATCGCGGTCGACGCCGACGACCCGGCCGCCCGGCGCGACCGCCGCCGCCATCGTCCCCAGATCGGTCCCGGGCCCGCAGCCCATGTCCACCACCGTCTGGCCCGGCCGGAGGTCGAGCAGGCGGAGCACCCGCCGCTTGTAGGCGCGGCCCGGGACGCTCGCGGCCACCTGGTCGAGGTAGGAGATCGGATCGGGCGGCATCGTCCCTCGGTTCTGGATCATGGTCCGAGCCAAGCACACCGGTGTGGCGTTCCCGCGGGGAGAGCGTCGAGATCCCGTGCAGCCTCGCCGTCGTGACGCCCGGAAATCCCAGAGGACATTCACCGATATATCCCGATACGGTGGTCGATCACGGCCGCTCTGCGGCCTCCTCCTCGTACCGCCCCCACGGAAGGGTGACCCGTGAACGGTCCCGGTGAGCTGCTGGGCGACCCGACGACGCCGCCTCCCCTGTCCGACGCCCGTCTGGGCGACGACCTCCTCCTGTCCGTGGTGACGGGCTCGCGCGCGTACGGCCTCGATTCCAGCGGCTCCGACACCGACCGGCGCGGGGTGTTCGCGGCGCCCACCGAGGACTTCTGGCGGCTGGACAAGCCGCCCACGCACCGCGACGGGCCGCTGCCGGAGCAGTTCTCCTGGGAGGTGGAGCGGTTCTGCGCGCTCTGCCTCGCCGCCAACCCGACGGTGCTGGAGTGCCTGTGGTCGCCGCTCGTGGAGGTCGTCACCCCGTACGGGGAGCGGCTGCTGGAGCTGCGCGGTGCGTTCCTGTCGCAGCGGGCGCACGAGACGTTCGCCGGGTACGCCGACGCCCAGTTCCGCCGGCTCGACCCGGCGGCGCCGAACTGGAAGCAGGCCATGCACATGATCAGGCTGCTGCTGAGCGGGCTGCACCTGATCCGGCACGGCGAGCCGCTGGTGCGGATGGACGCCTTCCGGGACCGGCTGCTGAGCGTCCGGCGGGGCGAGGCGCCGTGGGCGGAGGTCGACGCCTGGCGGGCCGCGCTGAACGCCGAGCTCACCGCCGAACTGGACGCCGGGCGCGGCGTCCTGCCGGCCGTACCGGACCGGGAACGGGTGGAGGAGTTCCTGATGGACGTGCGCAGGGGGCATCTGTGAGACTGCCCGCCTGGCTGCCGGAGATCCCCGGCGAGCAGCCGTACCCCCTGGCGTTCGCCACGATCAGCGGCGCGCACCTGTACGGCTTCCCGTCGGCCGACTCGGACGTGGACCTGCGCGGCGTGCACGTGCTGCCCGCCGAGCAGGTCGTGGGCCTGCGCACCGGCCCGGACACGCTGGACCGGACGTGGACCCGGGAGGGCGTGGAGGTCGACCTCGTCACGCACGACCTGGCCAAGTTCTGCCGGCTGCTGCTGAACCGCAACGGCTACGTGCTGGAGCAGCTCCTGTCGCCGCTGGTCGTGGCCGCGTCGCCGCTGCACAAGGAGCTCGTCGCGCTCGCGCCGGCCTGCCTGACCCGGCACCACGCCCACCACTACCTCGGGTTCGCCCGGACGCAGTGGCGGCTGTTCGAGAAGACGGACCGGCTCAAGCCGCTGCTGTACACGTTCCGGGTGCTCCTGACCGGCCTGCACCTCATGCGGGCGGGCCAGGTCGAGGCCGACCTGACGCGCCTGTACGGGTACGGCCCGCCGTACCTCCCCGACCTGGTCGCCGCCAAGCGCGAGGCCGAGCACGGCGCGGCGCCTCCCGTGCCGGGCGCGGCCGAGGACGTGGACCGCCTGACCGCCGAGCTGGCCGAGGCGCGGCAGTCCTCGTCGCTGCCCGACGCGCCGACGGCACACGACGCCCTGCACGACCTGCTGGTACGGGCACGCCTCGGACAGGCGCCGGCCACCGCTCCCGCTCAGCCATCCCTGCACGACATCTCATAGGAACGGAAATGCTCGATGGCATCGGTGACATTTCGCGATGAGACGGCGACGGGCCGGGCCCTGGAGGAGTTCTCCCTCCCGGACCTGCCCGAGCGGATCTCGGCCCGGGAGCTGGTACGCCTCCGCGTCCGCGAGGAGGTGGCCCGCCACAACGCCGCCCCCTCCTCCCGTTTCCGCGGCCTGGTGAAGCCGACGGACGCCGAGACCGAGCTGAACGGCCACCGGATGCGCGCCCCCCGGCGGCTCGACTGGGAGCGGCAGGCCGACGCCGCCGAGGCCGCGTTCGCGCGCAACGGCTTCCTGCTGCTCGTCGGCGACCGGCAGATCGAGGACCTGGCCGAGGTGATCGACCTGACCGTCGACCCGGTGATCTCCTTCGTGAAACTGGTGCCCCTGGTCGGGGGCTGACCCGACCCCTTGGGGAATCTGTCGGCCGCGTCCGGCAGGATCTTCCGCATGCGGCTATCTCCCCCGGCGCGCCACCTGCTGGACCTGATGACCGGAGTCACGGAGGACACCTCGCCGTGGCCCGACGCCACCCGGCTCGGCGCGTTCGAGCTCGGTGCGCTCCTGCCCGCGGCCTACCGGGTCGTGCGCCGGTCGGCGAGCGCCATGCCGGCCCGCTTCGCGGTGGAGGAGGCGGCCAAGGAGCGGCAGCCGCTGTTCACGACCGAGGCGTGCGCGGATCTGTTCGACGCTCTGGTGGAGGGACTGCCCGGCCGCAAGTGGGCCGACATGTGCTTCGCCGCCGGCGCGCTGGTGCGCTGCCCGGACGGGCCGCCGCTGGAGCGGCTGGCCGGGCCCGCCCGCGCGCTGGTCGGCTTCCTGCTGGCCGAGAACCGCCTGGACAACCCGTTCGCGCTGTTGGCGGTCGCCGGGCTCGCCGGGATGGACGCCGAGGTGGCGGAGCGGCTCACCGCGGGGCGCGGGCCGATCGCCGTCGCCGAGGTGGAGCTGGTGCTCGGCTGGGACGCGGAGCGGCGGGCGCTGTTCGCCGAGTCCGTCCAGGAGCGCTCGTACAACTCCTGGCCGCCGCTGCCCGACGTCAGGGAACGGCTGGCCGGCGTGCCCGGCTACCTCGATCTGGTCCGGGCGACCCTGGAGACCGCCGAGGCTCGGGTCGCCGCCATCCACGCCGGGGACATCCCGTACAAGGCGGACAAGGCGTTCGAGGCCGGGGAGAGGGACGCCATCGGGCGGGCCGCGCGGATGGCGCTGTTCCGCGACGAGCCGTGGCTGCCCGGGGTGCTGGAGCGGCTGCTGCCGGGCGTGGCGGTGGCGCCCACGCAGGCCAGGACGCTGCCCTCACAGGGAGTGCTGTTCGAGATCGCCCGCGCCGTGGAGGACCATCCGACCCCCGAGGCGATCTCGGCACTGCGCGCCGCCCGGGGGGCGACCAGGCACGCCGGGGTTCCCAAGCAGCTCGACCGCATGCTCAAGCGGATCGAGCCGGCCCTGGCCGAGCGGGTGGAGGTGGCGTTCCGGCTGCCCGACGGGCGGGTGCGGCAGGCGGTCGGCGAGCACACGGCGGTGATCTCGACCGAGGGAGCGGTCGAGCTGTCGTGGTGGCACGGGGACAGGAAGCTCAGGTCGGTCCCGGCGGCGGCCAGACGCGAGCACGGTGACGAGGTCAGACGGCTGCGCGAGCTGGCCAAGCGGGTGAAGCAGCAGCAGGTGACCCTGGTCAGGGCGCTGGAGGCCGGATACCCGAGCGAGGTCACGCCGCCGTACCGGCGGCTGGAGGGGCAGCCGGTCGCGGACCGGCTGATCTGGGAGTTCGAGGTCTCCCCCGGCGAGTGGCGCGCCGAGCTGGGGCTGAGCGTCCCCGATGTGCCGGTGCGGCTGTGGCATCCGGCGCGCGCCTCGGTGGAGGAGGTGACCGCCTGGCGGGAGGTGGTGCAGGGCAAGGAGCTGCGGCAGCCGTTCAAGCAGGCGTTCCGCGAGGTCTACCTGCTGACGCCCGCCGAGGAGGCGACGGAGGTCTACTCCAACCGGTTCGCCGGCCACGTCGTGAGCTACCACAAGCTGTACGCGCTGTTCAAACAGCGCGGCTGGGCCGCGGACCGCCTCGGCCCGTGGGACGGCGGCGGCTCCGGCGAGGCCCGGCGGATGCTGGCCGGGGGCCGGTGGCGGGCGTCGTTCTGCCACGAGTACGCCTGGCACGACCACGGTTACGCCGCCACCGACCAGGTCCGCTTCCACCGGCTCGCCGACGGCGGCTGGCGCCTGGCGCCGCTGGCGGAGGTGCCGCCGCTGGTGTTCAGCGAGGCGATGCGCGACGTGGACCTGTTCGTCGCGGTCACCTCGATCGCGGCCGACCCGGAGTGGACCGACCAGGGCGTGGACGGGCTGCGGGACTACTGGCGGACGAGCTCGTTCGGGCAGCTGCCCCCCTCCGCCGAGGTCCGCCGGGACGCGCTGTCCCGGCTGATCTCCCGTACGAGCATCGCCGACCGGTGCACGCTGACCGACCGGTTCCTGGTGGTCCGGGGCGACCTGCGCACCTACAAGATCCACCTTGGCTCCGGCAACATCCTCATGGAGCCCGACGGCGCCTACCTCTGCATCGTCCCCCGCGGCACCGGCGACCGGGTCTTCCTGCCCTTCGAGGAGGACGGCGGCATGCTGTCGGTCATCCTGTCCAAGGCGTTCCTGCTGGCCGCCGACACCGCCATCACCGACCCCACCATCACCCGCCAGATCCGGCTCACCCGGTGATCAGCCCGGCAGGCCGGCCGACCTGACCGGATGGGTGCGCGCTCCCCCCGCGCCTTCGCGTGCGCCGGACCGCACGACCGGTGATCACTCATGTCCGCTGACGGGATGTGGCCGGTACGGTGCCTCGAGCCGGGCGGTCTCTCCCCCGGTCAGTGTCACGTCCAGGGCCGCGACCGCCTCGTCGATGTGGTGGACCTTGGTGGCGCCGATGACGGGTGCCGTCACGCCGGGCCTGCCGAGCAGCCAGGCGAGTGAGATCTGGGCCGGTGACCGGTCACGCTCGGCGGCGAGCGCCCTCACCGCGTCGACGACGTCGAAGTCGGCCTCGTCGTGCCGCGACTCGGCGAGGGGGTCGGTGCCGGCCCGCATGGTGGTGGGCCGTCCGTCGCGGGTGCGGTTGCCGGCGAGCATGCCGCGTGCGAGTGGGCTGTAGGGGATCACGGCGACGCCCTGGTCCCGGCAGAGCGGGATCATCTCCCGCTCCTCTTCCCGGTACACCAGGTTGTAGTGGTTCTGCATCGACACGAACCGCGTCCACCCTGCGGCCCGGGCGGTGTACTGGGCCTTGGCGAACTCCCACGCGCTCATGCTGGACGCCCCGAGATAACGCGCCTTCCCGGCTTTGACGACATCGTGCAGGGCCTCCATGGTCTCCTCGATCGGCGTTTCTCGATCCAGCCGGTGGATCTGGTACAGGTCGACGTAGTCGGTGCCCAACCGGCGTAGCGAGGCGTCGATCGCGGCCATGATGTGCCTGCGGGACAGTCCGCGGTCGTTGGGGCCGGACCCGGTCGGATAGTAGACCTTCGTGGCGAGCACGTAGTCATCGCGATGGGGGAACAGGCGGGCGAGCAGCCGCCCGGTGATCTCCTCGCTGACCCCGCCGGAATATATGTCAGCGGTGTCGAAGAACGTCACGCCCGACTCGGCCGCCTGCTTGACGATGGGCTCCGCGGCCTCCTCCTCCAGGTGCCACCGCCTCGTGACGGTGTCGCCGAAGGTCATCATGCCCAGGCAGATGCGTGACACCTTCAGCCCGGACGTGCCGAGCCTCGCGTACTTCATGCTGTCTTCTCCTCAGAGGGTTCCTGGTGGATCGCGACGCCTGCCGTGATCAGCGCGATGCCCGCGAGATCCTGGACCGTCGGGGCCTGGGCCAGCACGGCCAGGCCGATGACGGTGGCGGTCGCCGGAAGGATGCTGAGCATGAGCGCGAAGGTCGCCCGGCGCAGGCGAGCCATCGCCAGCTGGTCGGTGACGTAGGGGATGACCGAGGAGCACACGGCGACGCCAAGCCCGGCGAGCAGCCAGGACGGGTGCGCGAAGGCTGCCGTGGCGTCGCCCAGACCGTACGGCGTCACAGCGACGGCGGCGATCAGCATGGCGGCGCCCAGCTGGTCGATCCCGCTCAGGCCCGAGCCGGTGTTGGCGATGCGGTGGCTGAGGATGACGTACACGAGGAACAGCGCGCAGTTGGCGAACGCGAAGACGAACCCCAGAGGCTCGTCCACGAGCCTGATGTCGGCGAGAGCGACAACCCCGCCGACGGCGAGCACGAGCGCGAGCAGGTTGCGGCCGTTGCGCATGCCGATCGTGGCCAGCACGAGCGTGCCGAGGAACTCGATCGCTCCGACGGTGGACAGTGGGATACGGGCGCAGGCCAGGTAGAACACGGTGTTCATGGCCGCCAGCACCACGCCCAGCGCGAGGAGCAGGCCGAGCTGCGCGGGCCGCAGCCGCCCGGCCAGCCGCCACGGCCGGCGCCAGACGGCGAACACCACCGCGGCACCGAAGATCCGGAGCCAGGCGACCCCGAGCACGCCGACGTGCTCCAACAGCATGACGGCGAACGCCGGTCCGAGGTAGTGGAAGACGGCGCTCACGCCGAAGAACGCCTGCGGCGGCACCCGGTCACGCAGGCGCGACGTGGCGTGCGCCGGATTGGCGGGCAACTTCACCGGAGTAGCGTTGCAAACTGCGACATCCCAACTGAATGCCTTACTTAAGGTGAGGGGCCGTAATTGCCGTTGAATTCAAGGCCTTCAGGCCATACCTCCTATGACCCCAGGGCGATCGACACCGTCAACGCACGGTTGCTCGCCGAGCTGCACGCCGACCCTCGCCTGTCGATGTCCGAGCTCGCGCGTCGGGTCGGCATGTCCGCTCCCGCGGTCACCGAACGCGTGCAGCGCCTCCAACGCTCCGGCGTCATCACCGGCTTCCACATGGACGTCGCGCCCGAGGCCCTCGGCATGACCGTGACCGCGCTCGTCCGCATCCGGCCCGGCCCCGGCCAGCTCCACAAGGTCGCCGAGGCCGCCCGCCGAACGCCGAGCGTGGTCGAGTGCCACCGGATCACCGGAGACGACTGCTTCATCCTGAAAGTCCACGCGCCGTCGATGCCCGGGCTGGAGGAGATCATCGACCGTTTCGTCATCCACGGTCAGACGACGACGTCGATCGTCGTCTCCACCCCGGTCCCGCTCCGCCCCCTCCCGGTCCCGGATGCTGACGGGGACTAGGACGGGGAGCGGGGAGGGGACGGCGGGCGGGTGCGTCGTCAGGTACGGGCGCGGACCAGATCGTGGGCGGCCTCGGCGAAGGCGTGGACGCGGGCGGTCGCGCCTTCGGCGCGCCAGAGCAGTCCCCATCGCAGTGGCTGGGCGTCGCTGAAGGGGACGTAGGCGACGTCGGGGCGGGCGTAGTAGCGCCTGGCCTGCGCGCCGACGGGAAAGACGCCGTGCCCGGCGCCGATGAGGGTGAGCATCTCGTTGAAGGTGGAGGCGGAGGGACCTGGCTCGATCGGCCGCCCGGCGGGGGTGGTCCGCGGGGTCCGATCGTCGCGCAGGGAGTCGGGCAGCGTGTCCGGCAGTTGCAGCAGCTTCACTCTGGCCAGGTCGTCCAGGGACACCGATGCGCGGCGGGCGAAGGGGTGCTGGGCGGGCACAGCCAGCATCCGCGCTTCGGACACCAGTACGGGCCCGGTGACGATGTCGGACTCGTGGATCGGGAACGTGCCCAGGGCGAGGTCCACCTCGCCGCTCCGCAGCCACGGCATGAGGTCGACCATCTGCGCCTCGCGGAGCCGGACCTCGCAGTCAGGCCGGCGTTGCCGGAACAGCTCGGTGGCCCCGACGAGCAGCTGGCCGCCGGCCGCGCCGACGAAGGCGACCCGGAGCGTGCCGGTGAGGCCGCGGCCGGTGTCGATGGCACGCAGCAGCGCGGCGCCGATCTGGTCCCAGGCGGGGCGCGTCTCCTCGTACAGCTGCTGCCCCACCGCGGTCAGCCGGACGCGGCGGCTGGTCCGGTTGAACAGCGGGACGCCGATGCGGCGCTCCAGCTTGGCGATGGTCTGGCTGATGCGGGAGGTGGACACACGCAGTCGTTCGGCGGAGCGGCCGAAGTGCAGCTCCTCGGCGACGGTGAGGAACGCCTCCAGCTCGTGCCGCTCCAGCATGCGACCCCTTCATCGTTAACACAGGCTTCACGATCGTTGCACAGCGCCGCGTTGATCCGCCACTCGCCCCGGCCGAGAGTGGAACCATCGCGCCTGACCGCGCTGGTGGAGGCCCAGCATCTGCCGGCCGCCGACCGCGACACGTTCGCCCTGCCGAAGAACCCCTACGATGTGGGGCTGATCGGGGACGGCGAGCGCTGGGTCATCCGCCGCATGCGCATCGACAACGCCTCATACGTCGGCGACCCCCCGGCCATCTTCGCCGGCTGACTCCCGCCCCACCACGAGAAAGAGAACGATGAACACCCTGAGCACTCTGCGCTCCGTCGTCCGCGGCCAGGTCTGGCTGCCCGGCGAGCCCGGCTTCGACGCCGCTCGCAGTCCCTGGAACCTGGCCGTCGAGCAATCGGCGGCGGCCGTGGTCGAGGCCGCGGACGCCGACGACATCGCCGCGCTCGTCCGGCACGCCCGCGTCGCCGGGCTGGCCATCGCCACCCAGCCGAACGGGCACGGCGCCACCGGCCGTACCGACGGCGCCATCCTGCTGCGCACCCGCCGGCTGGACGCCCTGCACGTCGACCCGGCGACCCGCCGGGCCCGCATCGGCGCGGGCGTGCCCTCGGGCCGCCTGCAGGCCGCCGCCGCGCCGTACGGCCTGACCGGCCTGCCCGGCAGCTCCCCCGTCGTCAGCGTCACCGGCGTGGCCCTCGGCGGCGGACTGAGCTGGTTCGGCCGCGCCCACGGCTGGGTCGCCGACAGCGTCACCGCCTTCGACGTCGTCGACGCCGAAGGCCGGCAGCGGCATCTCACCGCCGAGTCCGACCCGGACCTGTTCTGGGCGCTGCGCGGCGGGGGCGGCGACTTCGCCGTCGTCACCGCCCTGGAGCTGTCCCTGCACCCCGCGCCGCACCTGTACGGCGGGCGGACGCTGTGGGACGGCGAGCACGCCGAAGCCGTCATCGACGCCTACCGGCGGATCACCGCCGCCGCCCCCGACACGCTCACCGCCTGGCTGGACCTGCTCCATTTCCCCGGCTCCGCGCCCATGGTCGCCGTGGACGCCACCTACATCGGTGACGAGAGCGAGGCCCGCGACCTGCTGGCCCCGCTGGACGGCCTCCCCCAGCCACTGTCGGATTCGAGGCGCGTCATGTCGGTCGCGGAGCTGGGGTCCATCACCGCCGAGCCCACCGACCCGGGCGCGGGCTCCTCGCGCGGCGAGCTGCTGACCGACCTGGACGACACCGCGGTCAAGACACTCCTGGCGGAACCCATCGCACCGCTGCTCAGCGTGCAGATCCGGCACCTGGGCGGCGCGCTGGCCGGCCCCTCCGACAGCCCGCACGGCCCGCTGGCCGAGCCCTACGCGCTCTACCTGTTCGGCATCCCCGCCGACCCCGCCACGGCCGCGGCCGTCACCGCCAGGCAACGCGGCCTCGCCGGGTCCCTCCCCGTCAGCGGTCGCAAGCCGTACACCTTCCTCAACCCTGGCGAGACGGCGGCCGACGCCTTCACCCCCGCCGCCCTCGCCCGGCTGCGCGCCGTCAAGCGCCAGCACGACCCGGACAACGTCTTCCGCTCCAACTTCCCGGTGGGGGGCTGAGGCGGTCCTGAACGGGCGTCAGGGCGCGCGTCAGCGCCCGGACCCGCGCACTGACTTCAGCCACACGGCCAGCTGGTCCATCCGGTAGTACAGCCCAGGCGGGACGTGCGGGAGGACCCGTGAGTGCCGCTGGCCGAGCAGCGCGATCATCCGCTCCGGTGGGAGGCCGACGTAGCGCGGGAGGTTCTCGTACCACCGGGCGCTGTTGCCGGCCGCCCGCTGGGCGGACACGAGCGCGGCCTTGCGCTCCCGCTCGTAACGCGCGAGGGCGGGCTGGAGCTCCGGTTCCTCGTAGATCGCCCTGGCCAGGAACGCGGCGTCGGCCAGCGCGAGGGCGGTGCCCGCGCCGATGGAGTAGTGCGTGGTGTGCGCGGCGTCGCCGAGCAGGACCAGGTTGCCGCGGTACCACGTCCGGTTGGTCAGGGTGCGGAAGTTCAGCCAGCGCGCGCTGCCGTCGGTGTGCGCCCGGCCGATCAGCGGATGCCCGTCCAGGATGTCGGCGAACAGCTTCTCCAGGAGGGCCAGGCTGTCGGCCTCGTTCGCCTGGTGCAACCCGAGTCCCTTCCAGGTCTCGGGCGAGCACTCGACGACGCAGGTGCTGTGGGTCTCGCTGAACCCGTAGCCGTAGCACCAGATCCAGCCGTGCTCGGTCTGCGTGAAGGCGAAGGTGAAGGCGTCGAAGACCTTGGTGGTGCCGAGCCAGGTGTAGATGTTCCGCCCGACCGCGATCTCGGGGCCGAAGTGGTCGGCGTGGCGCTCGCGCAGCGCGCTGTTGACGCCGTCGCCGGCGACGACGAGGTCCGCGTCGGCCAGCTCCTCCTCACCGGTGACCTCGTGATTGAACTCGACGTGCACGCCGAGAGAGCGGGCCCGCTCGGTGAGGATGTCGAGCAGCCGGTGCCGGCCGACGCCGAAGCCCTCGTCCCCGTTCTCCACCGTGACCGTCCACCGGTCGCGGACGTGCGCGACGAAGCTGTCCCACCGGACGGAGCTCTCTCGGATGGCGAGCGCGGACTCGTGGTCGGCGCCGTGGAGATTCTTGAGCAGTTCGTCCCAGTAGGTCACGCCCCAGCCGTACGTCGACCCGGCCGCGTTGCGCTCGTAGACGGTGATGTCGTGGGACGGGTCCATCCGCTTCATCAGGATCGAGAAGTACAGGCTGGCGGGTCCCCCGCCGACACAGGCGACCTTCACACCGAGCTCCCATCGCTACCGAAAGTAATCAATTGACAGCATAGAGTAGCAGATGAGCTGTACGTCAGGACGACCTCATCCCGCTGAGCCTCTGGTCAGGAAATGACCAACGACGACTCACCCGGGACCGGCGGGGCCGTCGACACGAGCCCGGCCGGGGTCGGCAGCAGGCCGACTTGACCTCAAGTGGTCTTGAGGTAGCAAGCTGTCAGCCATGACATCACACCTTGATCCTGCTGTTGGAACCGCTGTCGTGCTCGGTCCGGGCGGCCTCGTCGGCACGGCGTGGATGGCCGGCCTGGCGGCCGAACTCGGTCGCCGGGACGTGGACCTGGCGCTGGCCGATCTGATCGTCGGTACGTCGGCGGGCGCGATCGTGGGGGCCATGCTGGCCACCGGCGAGGACCTGACCCGCTTCGCCGCTCCCCGTCCCGGCGCCTCCGTCCCCACTTCCGCCGCCGTGCCGCGTCCGGCGCCCGCCGTACGGCAGGAGGAGGTGTTCGCCGTGCTGGGCGACCCCGCGCTGACCCCCGCCGAGGCGTTGCGGCGGGTGGGGCGGCTGGCGTTCGAGGCGGCGACCATCACCGAGGAGGAGCACCTCACGCGGATGGGCCGGCTGGTCACCGCCCGCGCCTGGCCCGAGCGGCCGCTGCTCATCACCACGGTGAACATCGAAACCGGCGAGCCGCAGGTATGGGATCGCACCAGCGAGGTGCCGCTGATCGCGGCCATCGCGGCCAGCTCGGCCGCGCCGGGCACCACCCCGCCGGTCGCCGTCAACGGACATCACTACCTGGACGGCGCCTTCGGCGGCGGAAGCCACGCTTCCCTGGCGGCCGGCGCCGGCGTGCTGGTCCTCGTCGAGCCGCTCGCCCACCTGTTCCCCGCTGCCGACCCGCCCGGTGACGCGGTCGTCCGGATCGCGCCCGACGCCGAGACCATCCAGGTCTTCGGCTCCGACCTCGGCGAGGTCACCTCCTGGCTCCCCGCCTACGAGGCAGGGGTACGGCAGGGCGCCGAAGCCGCCGGCCGCATCCGCGAGGTGTGGCCGGCGGCTCGGGTATAGGCGTCCGGGGCGATCCTCAGGACGCACGGCGCATCCAGTGACATTTACCCCTCCTTCCAGTTAAATGTCCGATGATCAGGCGAGGAGCGGGAGCGGTGGATGAAGCACGCGGCTGGCCGGGTGGTCTCCCCCGTCCTGGTGGGGCGTGAGGCCGAGCTGGAGCGGCTGGTCGCGGCGGCCGTGGCCGCGCCGTCCGTCGCCGTCGTGGAGAGCGAGCCGGTGCTCGGCGGGGACCACGGCTACAGGCGTCGTCCCGCGCGCCTTGACGCGCCGACCATGCAGTGGTGGAAATCCTAGGACACAGGCACGCGCAAACCGAGTTGACGTCCGAACAGATTCGTGGATGGCTCGGATGTGGCGCGTGTCCGGCATAACGCCCACCCATGTCCCGGCAGAACGCCCACAGACCCAGCGACAGAACGCCCGCACCGCGCCGTTCACTTGCGAAAACGCGTCCGATAGGACTGTTCCGAGACGCACTCAAGCGACTGCCCGAGGTATTCGCGGACACGCGGGTGATGATCGCGAACGGCGCTCGACAGGGACCGGTCATCTTGATGCGGTCGGCCGGGATGAGCATTCTGTCCAGGGCCAGTCAGGTCCTGGCGCAGTCATGCCCCTTCTGTTGTAGTCAGGAGCTGATTAAGCGCAGATATGACGACTTCTGAGGCGTCAGCCTGCTTGAGCGCCATCGGTGCCAGAGACGGACGTTTTGCGTAATTCGCGGAGAGAAGTTGACCCTGAACATGCCTCCACCCGGAAAGGACGCTGAGGGCGTCCGCCAATCGCGCCAGACGATCCGTGGAAACTCCCCGGTTACGCATCCATTCAAAATTGATCGATAGGACTGACTTGCTCACGCCTGTGTAGATGCTCCAGACGGCCGCCTCGTCTGACCCCAGACTGAACCATGCCGTGACCGATGGATACACGGCTTCACCGAAGTAGTATCCGCGAAACGCCGGGTGGCGTTCAGCATGCCGGTATACCGCCAACAGTGTGCTGGCCACATCCTCGGGACAGTACTGTTCAAGCGCCTGAAGGAGGCTGTCCTCGTCCCACTTGCTCTGTCCTCTCGACAACGCTGCCCGCCGCTCCTTGGTAATCGCAGGGACTGCTCCGAGAGGGCCCGCGTCGAGCGGCGCGGCGTCGTAGTCCACGGCTGGCAGCGGATCTCCGAGCGCCAATTGGATGGCTATCGCCATCGACTCGAGCCAGGAGATGGTTTCCTCCGCTTCGCGGGCGCTGATGTCCACCTTCTTCCCAGGCTGATCCGGATCGTGATCGGCCGTATGTGCGATGTTGTTCCGACGCCAAGCGATCTCCCTCAGCCTGCTTCGCACACCATCGGAGGTGATCGGTGCCGCCGGGTCCTGATCGGTGAGGATCTCCGCGACCTTCACCCAGAGGTTGACCGTACTGACGTGGGCGAATCCTTCCTTGATCTTGTCCGGGTTCTGAAAGGTCATGAACCCGAAGACCTGCTCCAGATGAACGCGGAAAGCCTCTCCGAGGGGCTCATCGTGGTGGTGAACCTTCTCGAACAGTTCGACGGGGATGGACAGCTTGCTGAACTTGGGCGGCCGCGGCACTCCCGGCTGCAGCGCGAGCGCCATCGCCCGGTCAACGATCTCCCGAGTGACCCAGTGGTCCAGCGCCGCCACAGCCTGGGTCCAGGCGGCCCGGTAGAGATCACTGACGTCGAAGGCGCCCACCCCGAGTCTTTCCAGGCTGCGACCCCCGTGCACGAGTTGCCGCGCGTATCCGAGGTTCTGCTGGAACTGCTCGAAAGCGAGCGGGACGTCACCGGAGTCGAGCCTGGACATCTCGCCGGTCGCCTGGGAAACCTGTGGAAGCAGTTCGGTCTCGGCCAGCGCGTCACGAAAGTCGGCCGCCGTGACGCGGCGCGCCGGGTTCGCCCGTCCGGCCTGATCGAAGGTCAAGCCTTCCGCTTCCAGGACAGCGCGCGGCTCGTCAGCCCGTCGGGGATTCGGCCAACGAAACCCTGGTGAGATCCGGCCGCCCGCCTGCAGGACCCGATGAGGATTGCCCGCTTCCGACACCTCCGCCATGAACCCGCCGACCGACTGCGCCGACATGCCGACCAGCTCGGCGAGGTCGCCGTAGGTCGTCCACATGCCGGGCTTCACATGGGCCAGGGCTTCCAAGACCACGTTCCAGCGGGGATCGGCGTATGTGCGACCCCGGACGGGTATCCGCCGAGCTTGATACTGGCGTCCCAGCTCTTGGTAGAGCTGATCCTCGGGATAGTCCTCCAGCGCTTGGATTCCCGAAACTGTGATCGACCAGCCGTTCCTCTTAATCATCCAGCCGAGCGACGCCGCTTCGCCCGTCCGGGATTCCAACTGTGCCCACCAGCGCGTTTGGCCGTGTGCGTTCGGGCCTTGGTACTCCGGGGCGATGGAGACCTTTTCGCTGACCGCCCTCCGCACGTCATCAGGCTGGAGCGGACGACCAGCATCCCGAAGGATCTCCAAGGTGGCGCGAAGAATCGGTGCGAGCTGCTCAGCGAAGGACACGGGGGACTCCTCGAGCGTGTATACCTGACCATCCAGCCACGGTCATGTCCTGATTGATACACATCCGCGAGGGTTTGGGTCTCAGGAGTTTTCCGTGGTGCTCTATTGTGCCTCCCCGGGCATCGGCTCGTGCCTGCACAGGCTCAATTGGTGAATGCGCGTCAAGACCTCGACCATTCCTGACGGGGTTATCGCGGCCAGCGCCGGCGTTTTCCTTCGCAACGCGATGATCCGGATGAGGCACGAGAGCGCGCGCCGCGATCCACCGGTACCGCACGACAGAAGCGGACAAGGACATCACCAGCGAGTCGTCGGCGGCGGCGCTATCTGCGGTGGCGCGACAACACCATGGCAAGCCAGATGATGGTGGGCAGGAGAAGCAGCAGCACCATGAGGCCGACTCCGAGAGCGACCTCCACGTCGGTCAACGGCCTGAATGAGAGATCATCGTCCACCCTGTGAAGCTAGCCGCTGCGAGAATCAGCCGGAAGCCCCATGCCAGTGTGGACGGGGCACGGTCGCACGCGAGGACGGCCCGGGCCCCCAGAGGTCTGACCGCCGCAAGCATGGCGGACGGTTGGAGCGACGAGAGGCCGTTCGTTCGGCGGGCTCGTCCCGGGTCGGAGACGTGCGGTCTAGCGTTGCTTGAGGCGGAGCGCTTCTTTGCGGGCCTCGGCCTGGACGGACCGCTCGCGCTCCAGCCACGCCGGGTTCTCCGCCTTCAGCTCGTCAATCTCGGCGGTGGTGAGCGGTCCGGTGATCCCGCCTCTGGTCAGGCCGGAGATGGAGACCCCGAGCTTCGCGGCGACGACCTGCTTGGGGTGCGGGCCGTTACGACGCAGGTCAGCGAGCCACGCGGGGGGCTTCGACTGCAACTCGTTCAACTCGTCCCTGGAGACGACACCCGCCTGGAACTCGGCGGGAGTGGCCGAGAGGAGGACACCCAGCTTCTTCGCCGCGGTCTCGGGCTTCATCGTCTGGATGGTCTTCGGTTTGGACGAGGTCATGACGCCAAGCGTAGTCAGTCGGAACGGGTTCCCCGGACATCGGTACCCTGAGGAAGTGACTGATGGGGAGACCGGCAAGGTGTTCCGGCTGGCGTACGCGCCTGGGGTGACACCCGCGAAATGGGTCAACGTCTGGACCGAGAGGATGCCCGGCGTGCCGGTTGCCCTGGTCGCGGTTCCCGCCGCCGAGGTGGTGGGACTTCTGCGGGATGGCGGGGCCGACGCCGGATTCGTCAGGCTGCCGGTCGATCGGGACGGGCTCAGCGTGATTCCTCTCTACGTGGAGACCACGGTGGTCGTGGCGCCCAAGGATCACGCGGTGGCCGCCGCCGACGAGGTAGCCGTCGCCGACCTCGCCGACGACGAGGTGTTCCATCCTCTGGACGACAGCATCGAGTGGACGGACCGGCCCGGGCTGCCCGCGTTCACCCGCCCGGCCACAACGGCGGACGCAGTCGAGATGGTCGCGGCCGGCACGGGGCTTCTCCTGGTTCCGCAGTCGCTGGCACGCCTCCACCACCGCAGGGATCTCACCTACCGGCCGGTGACGGACGCGCCGCAGTCCCAGGTCGCGCTGGCCTGGCCCACGGACGCGACCACTGACCTGGTGGAAGATTTTATCGGCATCGTCCGCGGCCGGACCGTGAACAGCTCGCGGGGCCGTGCCCCTGCTCCCCCTGCCAAGAAACCGGCACAGCGGCAGGCGCAGAAACCCGCACAGGCCGCCTCGGGCCGCCGCGCCGTACCGGCCAGCCGCAGAAAGAAGGGCCACCGGCCTCGGTGACCCGCGGCCCGGAGCCTCCGGCTCGGCAGCGGCCCCGCCCCAGGGAGACGGGGTCGCCTCGTGCCGGGCGTCAGAACGGCCAGTCGGCGTTCTTGCCGGCCTCAAGCAGAGGGATCATCCGGAACGCGGCGTCGGAGAGTCCACCGAAGGTGTGACGGGTCCGCTCACCCGACGGGCCGTGGCCGTACTGGTAGCCGGCGAGGTTCCACGTGTAGACCGGGACGTTGGCCGGCACCTGACCGGTCGGATTCTCGCCGTTGTTGCCGCCCCACGCCTGCTCGTCGGTGACGATGACGATCCGGTCGTGGCCGCGGTAGTGGGCGCGTACCGCCTTGGCGGTGTTGGTGCCGCCCAGGCTTCCGAACCGCTCCACCACCCGCAGCACCGACTCGCCCGGGCTGTAGGGCACGGGCCCGGAGGTGGTGCCGAACTCGACCAGGTCCGCCGACTCGGCACGCATCGCCAGCGCGGAGCCGAACACGGCCGCCGAGTCTGCGCGGTTGAGCCCGGACCTCTCCGAGATCGCGCCGAACATCGACCCCGACCGGTCCACCAGGATCAGTGTGCGTCCTTCCAGAGCGGGCACGTTGGCCAGCGAGTGGCCGAGAGCCTGCTCCAGCGGGTAAGCCCACCGCAACGACGGGGCGTGCTTGTACGCGGCGAGGAACCGAAACGGGAACTGCTTGGACCGGCGCACCTCATCGGCATCAGCCAGCCGCGCAGCCACGGTTGCGGCGACCTTGTCGGAGACGCCGACCTGGTCGAAGTTCCGCAGGTTGCGTGTGAGCGCCATCAACCCCATCGAGGGGATGACCGCCTCCCACGCCGCGGCGTCCATCGGGCCCTGGAGCCAGCCGGCGAGCGCCTCCCACGTCATCCCCGCCACGGTGAGCCGCTCCCGCACGTCCGGACGCGACAGGACCTCCTTCCGCTGCTCGACCGGGAGCTCCATCAGCTTCTCCCGCTCGATGAGCGTGCTCAACGACGCCGGGATGTCGTTGTCCCGCTGGTGGCGGCGGTCGAGGGCGTGCCGGAACAGGTCACCCTGCCAACGCCGAGCCGGATCGGGGCTCGGGTGGACAACGTCGATCACATCGCCGAACCGGTAACCCTTGGAGTCGGTGTCGTACTTGAGCAGGCTCCGCTCGGTGTACAGCCGCTGCACGGCGTCGGCGACGCCCCGCTTGATCGGCTTCGGGATGGCCCGGCCGTAGGCGGACGTCCAGTAGGCGAGCGCCTCTCCGGGCTCGTCGGCCCGCTGGAGGACGCTGTCGACGAGCTGCCGGTTCAGTCCGTGCTCGCCGGCGGCGAGCCGGGCCTTGACAGCCTCCAACGCGGCGACGACCGGCGCGGTGCGCATGTTCGCCTCGGAACGCAGCCACGGCAGGAATCGGGCCAGCCACTCGCCGTCCTCGACCGCGACCTGGTGGACCAACGCCCTGAACCGGCTGTCGCGGTCGCCGGCCTTCTCGTAGAAGGTCTTCTCTCCCACCATGTTGGCGACGGCGAGCAGGAACAGCTCACTCTTGGCGTCTCGCGCGTACCCGGGAGCGCCCTCGAAGGTGCGACCGGACGGCGTTGCCTCGGACTTGACCGGGCTGGACACGGCGGCCCTGGTGGTCGTGCTGTTGAACTTCGCCATGACGCGACGAGGCCCCTCTCGTGGTCTTGCGAGAGGGGCCTCGTTCAAGAGTTCGTGCCCGAGATCAGAGTCGACGAAGGTGACTGTTTGTGCGCTCTACCCGTTGAGCTACACCCCGAGAGCTCGGGGCGGCAGGACTCGAACCTGCAACATCACCCTCCCAAAGGAGTAACCCTCATCTGCGCACCGGGCACGCTCTGAAGTTGTGTCCCTCCCGAGATCAAGGTCGGCGACGGAGACGTAAGCGTCCTGGGCCACTGGACGACACCCATCGAGATGGGCGGCGGGATTCGAACCCGCGTTGCTCCTTTGGAAGAGGAAGTAACCGTTGCCTTCGCACCGGGAAGGTGCATATCCAGTTGTGAGAGCTCAGAGATCAGCGACAGCGCCGGGTCGGTTTCATCCAGCAGATGAAGGAACCGGAGCTCTCGCACCTGAGCCACCGGCAGCGTAACCCACCAGTCGGCCGAACTCAGCGGAATTTCCGGTCACTCCTCACGAAGCGGGTCGGTTGCCGCAGGTCACGGCATGTTCCGCGGATGTCAACCTTGTCGGCCGGCAGCGCCTCGCCCTCGCCGCCGAGCTCAACCACGGTCACCCAGCCGTCGTCGGCCGGTTCAGCTCGCGCCGCTCGGTGTCGGTTGATGATGCGGGTAGCTCCGTCGGCCACGACCTGGGCGACGAAGTCGGCGCCGCCCTTCACGAACGAGCCCCGGCTCTTCACCGTGGAGATGAGCCCACGGGCACGCGACAGCTCGAGGGCTTGGATGACCGTCTGCCGCGCGACGCCGAACTCTTCTCCGTCTGTGAGCGAAGGCGGCGCAAAGAGACGGGGTCTCAGCGGGGGGCGACTCAGGCGGAGCCCAGCAGGCCAAGGGTCACGGGTCGTTCTAGAACCTCGGCGGGCGGGAGCGGCCTGGTCGGCGGAATGCCGTAAGCAGTCTGCAGCAATGCCCCGCGCAGACGACAAGAGTGCAATCCTACTTCCGCAACTCCCGTCGAGCGTCCCAATAAAAGGTCGTGAACCCCGCTATCGCTGACAGAACTCCGAGAACCGTCGAGGCGACACCGACAGACCCCGATACGACCACGGCCCCGACAACCGCAAGAAGGAGACCTCCGAGAGCCACCCAGCGACTGATCCGAAAAATTGCTCTTCTCATACGCCATTCAGGCATGCCGATTTGCGACATGCTCCTGGGCTGGAATCGCAACACATATTCCGCCAAGGCACGTAATGCGATGCCTGTATAGTACGCCTCCGACTGCGGATCTCCTCCATACAAAGGCTGTTCAGTCGGCCAGTTCCCCGCGCTCTCCTGACGGGATATCATCCACCTTACCGCTCCTCGGAGAACGTGCTGCACAGCAGGATCGCCACTCAACGAGCCGGAGCGGGAGCAATTGTAGACCAGATATGCCGTGCCAGCCACTGACCCATTCAGATGGAAAGCGCCACTCGCCTCCTGGAGTGCGTTCACTATGGTTTTCGCACCCAGAAGGCCCGACGCACCAGGGTCATAGCGCTCCAAGGCCGCCTGAGCCCATACCGCCGCAGTCACGTCGATGTCCGCCTTGAGCAGATCTCGCAGGCCTCCCGCGCACTCTCCTGTCCAGGGGTGATCCACATGGGCATTGAGCGCGCAGTCCAGCCAGAAAGCGCGATAATTCAGGCGCGAGTCAATGCTTACACCCTCTTCGATCTTCTGACGCACAACTTCCAGGTCATAACGGATCAGATCGTCAGAGACTTTGCGCGGATGCACTTCCGAGAGTGCGCCAAGCCGCCAGAAATAGTGGTTGATCGACGCGCTCAAGTCGGGCGACGAGAGCCAAGCAACCGCACGCCTTGCAACCGAATAATCGGCTTCGAATCCGCATGCGGTGAAGGCTCGGAGCGCTTGTGTAGTCGCCGTGACCTCAGCCAACCCACCAGAAGCGCCCCATCGGCCGTTCCTCTTCTGACGACGCTCAAGCCAATGAAGACCAGACCGTAGTGCGCTTACCACCTCATCCATCTATCACTGCTCCAGCAAGATCTGCGACAAGCATTCTCGGGGGTACATCAAAGCACATGCCAGAACTAGAAAGCAGTCTGTCAGTCAAGGAGGTCTGGCCCGTTGCTGAGCGCCCGACGGGCCGTTATGAATCGGCGGTCGATGTCGAAGGCAGCCATACCGTGGCCCACCGCGGCGTCGGCCGCCGCGCCGGGCAGGTGCGCTCAGGGGCAGTTCTCGGGATCCTGGCCCATCTGCTCGAAAGCAGCTAGAGAGATCACGACGTCGATGTCTTGTTGTCTCTTTTCGTCCCATCTCTGTATCAGCACCTGGCCTGGGTCGACCTTGGTGGCATCGTCAATTTCGAACGTCACGTGTCGTAGCGAACTGGTGTTGTCGTTGGTGAAGCCGTAGGCGTTGTAGGTGATCGCTGGATCCAGAGAGGGAGACTTGGGCGTGACCATCCAGTCGCCAACGGGGGTGTCGAGCCGAAACGAGGCGCTCTGCCCACGCATGGCGGATGCGTGATACATCGCGTCATCGATGTACGCACCGTCCGGGTTCCCGGTCGGGCTCCTTTGGGGGACGGCACGCTCGTGGTAGAGCCGCACTCCGTCCGGCGCAGGTCCACACCAGGCCAGTACGGCGACGAGATGACCTGACTCGTCCACACTGATACCGACATAGCCATTGGCGGCGACTGTGCAGCCGGTGAGACAGGTCAGAAGTGTGCCCATAAGTACTACGCAGCTCCAGTTGCGCATGCACCGACCGTACGCCGTGATGGATTCTGTGGGGATCCATCAAGTGGACTCGTGATCACACCGCCCTGCGGTCGTTACCTGCGGCACCCCGTGCGGCAGGTAACCCGGCGTCATGACACCCCGCCCCAACGATCCGGCACGGTGGGAACTGCGCTAGGGCCTGTACGGAGTTGAGATCAGAGGGATCGCCTGCGGTATGGCCGGTGGCCCTGGTAGGCCATCGAACATGGCGCGTGGAGACCTCACCGACGAAGAATGGTCCTTGATCGAGCCCCATTTACCGCTGGGCGAGCGGGGGCCGATCCCGGATCTGCGGCGGCTGTTCAATGCGGTGATGTGGCGGTTTCGTACCGGCAGCCCGTGGCGTGACCTGCCGGAGGAGTACGGGCCATGGTCCACCGCCTACGACCGGTTCCGCACCTGGGCGCGGGACGGCGTGTTCGAGCAGCTGCTACAGGCCATGATCGCTGAGGCCGCAGCCCGGGGACAGGCCAACCTCGGCCTGGTCAGCGTTGACTCCACCACTGTCCGCGCCCACCATCATGCCGCCGGGATGGTGTTGGACGGCGAGCTGAGCGCGGCGCTGGAAGATGCCGCCCGGCAGGAAAGGGGGCTACGCCAAAGGGGCAAAACGCCCCCGACGACGACCCCAGCGATCCCAGCGATGAAGAGCGCAGGGACAACCACGACGCGGACGACGGGGCTGACAGGACTGACGGCGAGGCTGATGACGAAGGGGACGAACGGCGACGGCTACGACGCCGGCACCGGTTCCGGCTGAAGGCGGCCAAGCTGGGCCGCTCGCGGGGCGGGTTGACCAGCAAGGTGCATCTGGCGGCTGATGGCCGATGCCGTCCGCTGTCCTTCGTCCTGACTGCCGGCCAGGCCGGGGACAGCCCGCAGTTCCGCCCGGTGCTGGAGCGCATCAAGATCCGCCTGGCGGTGGGCCGTCCGCGCACCCGGCCGGGCGCGGTGGCCGCGGACAAGGCGTAATCCTCGCGCGGCAACCGCGCCCATCTGCGCGGGCGCGGGATCAAGGCGGTCATCCCGGAGAAGGCCGACCAGGCGGCCAACCGCAAGAAGCGCGGATCTGCCGGCGGGAGGCCGGTCACCCATGATCCCGAGCTCTACAAGCAGCGCAACACAGCCGAACGCTGCATCAACCGAATCAAACAGTGGCGTGGGCTGGCCTTCCGGTTCGACAAGACGCCCGACAGTAATCTGGCGGGCTTGCACCTACGCGGGGCCGTCATATGGATACGAAGCCTCCGGCCAGCCTAGAGATCCGAACTCCGTACAGGCTCTAGGCGCTGGTGTCGCCTACATGCGGCTGGAGACCTCACCCGAACCCGTCCGCGCCGCCTACGTCTCCGACGACGACATCCGCCAGATGGTCGCCATCTTCAGCGCACGAGGTGAGGCTGCATGACGAGACTCTTGGCGCTACCTCACAAGAACCAGGCGATAGAGCCGGAAGCATGTTCGATCGCTCGGGTTCGTCTCTCCTGCTTCGACCCGGTAATGCCCTGGCGGAATGTCGAGGCTGATCGCCTCGGCACTCATCGTCCCTCGCGACTGGTCGATCTGGAGGTCCGCACCAGGCGCGGCAGCGTCAAGGAGGATCATCGGGCCGTTGATGTCCAGCAATGGTCCCGCCTCCCATTCGACACGGCTCGTATCGGCCAGAACCCGGTCTACGTTCGTTCCCGGATCGGCGTACAGCCACTGCGCGAACATCATCGGCCCGGCCAAGAAGGTTGTGCGTGCCGGCTCCTCCCACAGGATCAGCGCGCGCTTATCCGCTCCGAAGGCGATCACATCAAAGCCATCGACCTCACATGCCTGCTCGTAATCGTGTCCACTTGCTCCGGCCCACATGGGCAACGCCTCCGCCGCTATGAGTGCAAGCGGCCCACCCGAGGACTCCACCCAAAGCATCGGCAGCACCCCTTCTCGCCGCGGAGTACGGCAATGAGATCACAACGCGTCGCGGTCTACATAAGCGCACGAGGAGGGAGGCCATGACGGGACTCGGCCACTTCCTCGACGGCCTGCGCTGCTCGGTCTGCCGCACCATCAACACTCTCTGGCTCGACACAACCCGCGCCCTGGTCGAGTGCCGCGAATGCGGCCAGTTCGCACACGTGACCACCGACGACGGGAGGACTGCATGACCGACCGCTCCCTACCCCGCGCCGTCCGCCAAACCATGCCGGTGGCCCGTGAGGTGGCCGTGGAGGTCGCCAAGCAATATGGCGTCTGCATCCGGCCCATCCCGCTCAAGCGGCTCGACGTCCACACCGGACGCTGGGAGATCGTGGACGTCCCGTGCGGAGCCACTTGGACGCCAAGTGCCCATCGTGCGCCAAGCGCAACCGGCAACTCCGGATCGCACAGTGCCGCGAAGGCTGGCACCTCGACCAGGAGCCGTCGATCACGCCGGACGAGCCGACCGACGAACAGCGGTGGCTGGTCGAGTTCCGCGCCGACCTTCAAGCCCGCCGTGACCAGGCCGACGCCCTCGGTGAGGACACCACCGACTGGGACGCCGCCATCGAGGGCGTGGACGCCGAGATCAACCAGGCGGGTATGCGTGGCAGTGTTCTCGGCCGTACCTTGCCCAAGCGCACCCGTTCGACCAGGCGGCGGCAGGACGCGCCGAACCTGCCCAAGCGCAGGATGACGGCAACGACGCTCGGGCGGACGTTCGAGTCCTCGGATGGCAAGGTCTACCGGCCGTCGCTGTTCGTCACTCTGACGCTCCCGTCCTACGGCAAGGTGCGCGACGGCGTCCCGGTCGATCCTGAGACCTACGACTACGCCAGGGCAGCCCGTGACGCTCTGCACTTCTCCAAGCTGGTCGATCGCTTCGTGCAGAACCTTCGCCGGGTGGCCGGCTACGACGTGCAGTACTTCGCCACCGTCGAGTCTCAGAAGCGACTGGCCCCGCACCTGCACATGGCCATCCGCGGAACACTCCCCCGGGCGGAGGTCAAGCAGATAGCTGCCGCGACCTACCACCAAGTGTGGTGGCCCAAGGCGGACACGGTGTTCTTCGACGGCGCGCACCTGCCGGTCTGGGAAGACGGCGCCGGCTACCTCGACCCGGCAACCGGCGAGGTCCTGCCCACCTGGGACGAAGCACTCGACCAGCTCGACACCGACGAGAACGCCACGCCCCTGCACGTGATCCGCTTCGGCGACCAGGTCGACGTCAAGGGCGTCTTGGCTGGCACCCTGGACGCCGACCAGTGCATCCGCTACCTGTCCAAGTACCTGACCAAGAGCCTCGGCGACACCCTCGACACCGACAACCCCGCCCAGCGCCAGCACGCGGCCCGCATGGTCGAGGCCCTGCGCTTCGAGCCCTGCTCCCCCGCCTGCCCGAACTGGCTCCACTACGGTATCCAACCCAAGAACGCCAAGCCGGGCATGACCCCGGGCCGCTGCCGCAGCAAGGCTCACAAGCCCGACCACCTCGGCTACGCGGGCCGCCGCGTCCTGGTCTCGCGCAAGTGGTCCAACAAGACCCTCGCCGAGCACAAGCAGGACCGCCGTACCTGGGTCCTGGAAGCCCTCGGCCAGCCCGACGAGGCACCAGACCCGCACCGCTACATCTGGAAGCCCGTCCCGGCCGGCGATGCCAACGTGCCACCACTCGCCATGCGCCTCCTCCGCTCAGTGGCCGAACGTCAACGCTGGCGAACCCACATGGCTCAGCTCCAAGCCCAAGCAGACGGGCAAGATCTTTCGGCAACCGAGCTCGGGAGGGCTGCCTGATGCCCAACAAGTTAGGCAAGCGGCGCTTCGGCAGCATCCGCCAGCTCCCGTCCGGCAGATTCCAGATCCGCTACCCCGGTCCGGACGGCAAGATCCGTCTCGGCGAGAACACCTACGCACGCGAACGCGACGCCGAAAAGGCGCTCTCCCTGATCGAGGCCAAGCTGATCACGGGCGACTGGACCGACCCCCAGCGCTCCAAGGTCAAGCTCGGCGACTACGCCGACAAGTGGATCGCCGAACGCACGAACCTCCGCCCGCGCACGGTCGAGATCTACAAGGGCCTGCTCAAGCGTTACATCCGCCCGCACCTGGGCGCCGTTCCCATCGGCAAGCTCGACACAGCCACGGTCCGCGAGTGGCGCGTCCTGCTGCTCGGCAACGGCATCGGCCCATCAGAGGTCGCCAAGGCCTACCGCTTCCTCCGCGCAGTCCTCATGACGGCGGCCGACGATCAAATCATCCCGCGCAACCCGTGCCGCATCCGGGGCGCCGGCGAGGAGAAGCCGGAGGAACGGCCGGTCCTCACCGTGGCGAAGGTGTTCGAGCTGGCCGACCTGATGCCAGCGCGCCTCCGCGCCCTGGTCCTCCTCGCCACCTTCGCCAGCCTCCGCTGGGGCGAAGTGGCGGCCCTACGCCGCATGGACCTGGACCTCACGGCCCGGACCGTCAGCGTTCGGCAACAGCACGTCGAACTCGACACAGGCGAACTCCTCGTCGGCCCGCCCAAGTCCCGCGCCGGAGTCCGTACGGTCGCCATCCCGGAAGCGATCACACCGGCACTCCGCGACCACCTCGACCAGTTCACAGCCCCAGAACCCGAAGCACTGATCTTCACCGGCTCACGAGGTGGCACCCTCCGCCGCAGCAACTTCCGTCGCGCAGCCAAGTGGGACGAGAACACGAGAAAGATCGGCTTCCTGGGCCTGCACTTCCACGACCTCCGGCACACCGGCAACACGATCGCCGCCGGCTCCGGCGCGAGCCTCAAGGACCTCATGCAGCGGATGGGACACGACTCCGTCCGCGCCGCCTTGATCTACCAGCACAGCACCGCAGAGGCCGACCGCAGGATCGCCGACGCCATGAACGCGAAGATCCGACAAAGCTAATGGCACGCTAATGGCACGAAGCCCCGTTTCCGTGATCGGAAACGGGGCTCTTCTCGCAGGTGGGCGGTACTGGGTTCGAACCAGTGACCCCTCGCTTGTAAGGCGAGTGCTCTACCGCTGAGCTAACCGCCCCTGATCGGCACTACACCTTACGACACCAACGGCTGCGATCGCACATCCAGAACCCAGCCCGGTCCCAGTTCGGGGCGGCCGGCGGCGCGCCAGCCCAGGAGGGCGGCTCCGAGCATGCCGGCGTCCACTCCCAGGGCGGCCGGGTGGAGCGGCGGTGCGGCGCGGAAGGCCAGGCGCTTGACGAGGCGGGTGCGGACCGGGTCGAAGAGGGCGGGTCCCGCCTCGGCGAGGCCGCCCCCGAGGACGATCATGGAGGGGTCCAGCAGCAGCGTGTACGTGGCCAGGGCGAGCGACAGCGCCTCGACCGCCTCGTCCCACACCTCGATGGCCACCGGGTCGTCCGAGGAGACCACCTGCTCCGCGCGTATCCCCTCCAGGCCCGAGCGCAGGCTGTAACGCCTGCCCACCGAGGCCGCCGAGGCGTACGTCTCCAGGCAGCCGAACTGGCCGCACGCGCACTGCTCCCCGTCCGGGAACACCGGGATGTGCCCGATCTCGCCGCCCCAGCCCGACGCTCCCCCGTACGGCTCGCCGTGCAGGATCATGGCGCCGGCGATACCGGTGCCGATCGGCAGGAACAGGAAGTCCGAGACGCCACGCCCCGCACCCAGGACGCTCTCCGCGAGGCCGCCCGTGCGGACGTCGTGACCGAGCATGATCGGTACGTCCAGCGGCGTGAAGTCGATGGCCGGGACGTCGCTCCAGCCGAGGTTCGCGGCGTAGAGGGCGGTGTCCGCCGACACCAGTCCCGGAACGGCCAGGCCGACGCCCGCGGGGTTCCCGTCGCCCGAGGCCGCCAGGTGGCCGATGAAGTCACGGATGGCGCCCACGACCGCCTCCGGGCCGTCCGCGACCGGGGTCGGGCGTCGCTCGCTCAGCAGCACCGCACCGGACTCGCTGACGAGGCCGCCCTTCATGGACGTGCCGCCGACGTCCAGTGCGACGACGAACGAACTACTAGATGCGGACACGGTAGGAGACGATAGCGCAGCTCAGTAAATGTCTGGAATGTGGTCTCGCTGAGTCGCCGATTCCATCCCGGGGCGGCCCGCGCGTGCCTCCCGTGCGGGGCGATGCGGTGCGCTCGGACGCGCCCCGGCGCCGGTACACGACCGCGTCAGGCCCGACCCAGCGCAAGCCCAGGCCTGGCATGCAAGCCCACCGAGCAAGGCCCAGGTCTGGCACGGGGTCCCGTCTCAGGCGGTTCAGGCCCGTCCCAGGACCCGATTCAGGGCCGCCTCCACCTCAGCCGACAGCCCCGGCGGCGCTCCCGATCCCGCGAAAGCCCTGGCCCGTGCCATCCGTACCGCCCCGCAGGCCCGGCACTCCACCTCTCCCAATCGGCAGATCAGCGCCGTGGACCCGCACGTACGGCAGGAGTCGAGGTCGAGGTCGTGCAGCCGTTGACAGTCAGGGCAGATGAGCACCTGGGACTCCCGGCGTACCCCGCGCTTCCATGGGCTCGCGCCCCGGACGGGGTCCGTCTGCCGGGCCCCGCAGCGATAGCAGGGCATCGTGTCCTCCGTTACGAGTGTTACGAGCGTTCCAGCTTTACGGGCGTTACCAGCGTTACGAGATGTCGGCGAGTGCCTTGACGTAGGCGGCGACATCGCGCGCGGTGCCGGCCGGGTTGACCACCGACCACCGGATCACGCCCTCGCCGTCGATCACGAAGGTGCCGCGCCGCGCGATGCCCTTCGCGTCGTCGAACACACCGTACGCCCGGGCGACCTGTCCATGTGGCCAGAAGTCGGAGAGCAGGGGAAAACCGTAACCCTCCTGGTCCGCCCAGGCACGGTGGGTGAACAGGGAGTCGACCGAGACGGTGAGGATCTGTGCGTCGGCGGTGAGGTCACGCAGCGCGGCCAGCTCGCTCTGGCAGATCCCGCTGAAGGCAAGCGGGTAGAAGACCAGCACGACCTTCCTGCCCCGGAAATCGGACAGCCTCACGGGCGTGCCGTGCTGGTCCTGAAGCTCGAAGTCCGGAGCCACGGCGCCCACCGCGGCAGGATGTTGCATCACAGGACTCATCCTGCCGTACCCGGCCGGCGCTGGAGCTCCCTAGCGTCGGCCCTTGGGTGAGACGAGCCTGGTCCCCGACCAGTCGGAGGCCGCGGAGATGCTGCTGGTCTGCGAGAGACCCGCGGTCGTGGCATCCTCACCGATGTCGCTCGGCTCCACGTGGCCGTCGCGTCCGGCCTTGGGAGTCAGCAGCCAGATCTGGCCGCCTTCGGCGAGGCCTCGCATGGCGTCGCTCAGGACGTCGAAGAGGTCTCCGTCGCCGTCACGCCACCACAGCAGCACCACGTCGACGACGTCGTCGGTGTCCTCGTCCAGCAGCTCGTTGCCGGTCAGGTTCTCGATGGACTCGCGAAGCTGCTCGTCGACGTCCTCGTCCCAACCGATCTCCTGCACCACCTGACCCGGCTTGAGACCGAGCCGTTCGGCCAGGCCGCGTTCGCCCTGCGCCTGACCCGCGGTCGCGCTCACGTTTATCCCTCCTGCTTGAGTGGCCCCGCTTGTGCGGTTATCGCTTCGGGACAGTCCACACGCTGTGACCCTCAGTCGTCAACGGTCGCCACGGGTACGGCCGTAGGCGGCCAGAATTAATCGGACAAAAATGACAGCCGAACCTGGCGTTGCGGGTTGTCGACATTGAGGTCGACGAGTGCGATCGACTGCCAGGTGCCGAGCGCCAGCCGTCCGCCGACCACCGGAACGGTCGCGTACGGCGGGATGAGCGCCGGCATCACGTGAGACCTGCCGTGCCCGCGTGAGCCGTGGGCGTGGCGCCACCGGTCGTCGGCCGGCAGCAGGTCGCGCAGCGCGGCGATCAGGTCGTCGTCGCTGCCCGAACCCAGCTCCATCAGGACCACGCCCGCGGTCGCGTGCGGGACGAAGACGTGCAGCAGACCGTCCTGGCCCTGCTCCCGTACGAAGCCCGCGCAGACGGAGGTGATGTCGTGCACCGTCTCTCGCGAACCCGTGGCCACGGAGATGATCTGGGATCTCACACGAGAATTCTACTGAGGCACGACGACCGCATCCGGGCCCGGAAAAACCAGGCCGGTGTGTCCGTCGTCGAACCGCACGATGTACGGGGGCCCGCCGTTCGGCCCCTGAACCTCGATGATGATTCCGGCGCGATCCCTTTCACCGACGGTGTTCCCGTGCACAAGGAGCCGGTCGCCTGTCGTCGCGTTCATATCTCCAGGTTCGTACGGTGCGGTCCAAACGGGAAGGGGGATGTCCGTCTCATGCCACCGGGTCAGGAAAAATCATGACCGAACCGTTACGCTGCACCGACGCCGGGACGGCGCCGTCCGACGCCAACCGTCCGCGTACGAACCCCGCCCCGAGTCCCCTCCCGGCCCTCACCGTCCACGTGATATTTCCCGCACCGAGACCCTTCCGGACCGCGGCGTACGACCGCCCGCCCGGACCCCAGCCGTGGTCCGCGTACGACCGCCACCCCGCGCTCCTGAGACGTACGGCGACACGCCCGGAATCCCGCCCGTACCCCGGCCGTGAGACACCACCGGCCCCCGCTCCCGGCCCGCCGAACGGCTCACCTGACAGCCCGGAGGGCACGCCCCGACCTGCGCCCGGGCCGCCCCCACCGGCCGCCGTCCACAGGTCCCCCGGCTAGACTCGCGCGGCGTGCGCGCCCCCGCGGGTGACGGTGTCCACCCTTCGGGGGATACTCCACACATGAGGGCGAAATTTCACAGCTTTTCCCGACTTGTTAAATTGGCCGCCCAATGTAACCTTGGCCCTTGATTCGTCCTACCATCGGTGGTCTAGGCCACCACTAGCCGCCCTGCCAGCAGGGACGTCCCGGTTACCGACCAGTAGAGATGCACTTTCTACGGCGAGCGACCAGGATGGAAGGCGACCCAGACCAGACATCCGTCATCCTCGGAAGGCGAGACCCAGTGGCTTCCGGACGCCAGCGTTTCTCGATCATCAGCGACGGCCTACCCAGCCAGTTGCCTGATGTCGACCCCAGCGAGACCAACGAGTGGCTCGAGTCCCTCGACAACGTCGTCAAGACCGAGGGCCGTACCAGGGCCCGTTATCTGATGCTCCGCATGCTGGAGCGGGCCCGCGAGCACCAGGTCGGCGTGCCGGGCCTGCGCAGCACCGACTACATCAACACGATCCCGCCGGAGCGCGAGCCCTGGTTCCCGGGTGACGAGCACGTCGAGCGCCGCATCCGCGCCTACATCCGCTGGAACGCCGCGATCATGGTCTCCCGGGCCAACGCCCGCACCAACGTCGGCGGCCACATCGCGACCTACGCCTCCGCGGCGTCCCTCTACGAGGTGGGCTTCAACCACTTCTTCCGCGGCAAGGACCACGGCGAGTCCGGCGACCAGGTCTTCTTCCAGGGCCACGCCGCCCCCGGCATCTACGCCCGCGCCTTCCTGGAGGGCCGCCTCAACGAGGCACAGCTCGACGCGTTCCGGCAGGAGCTGTCGCACGGCTTCCACGGCCTGCCCTCCTACCCGCACCCGCGCCTGATGCCGGACTTCTGGGAGTTCCCCACGGTGTCGATGGGTCTGGGCCCGATCGGCGCGATCTACCAGGCGCGGTTCAACCGCTACCTGCTGAACCGCCAGATCAAGGACACCAGCCGCAGCCACGTCTGGGCGTTCCTCGGCGACGGCGAGATGGACGAGCCCGAGTCGCTCGGCGCGATCGGCCTGGCGGCCCGCGAGGAGCTCGACAACCTCACGTTCGTCATCAACTGCAACCTGCAGCGCCTCGACGGCCCCGTCCGCGGCAACGGCAAGATCATCCAGGAGCTGGAGTCCTACTTCCGCGGCGCCGGCTGGAACGTCATCAAGGTCGTCTGGGGCCGCGACTGGGACCCGCTGCTGGCGGCCGACGTCGACGGCGTGCTGGTCAACCAGATGAACACCACCCCCGACGGCCAGTTCCAGACCTACTCGGTCGAGTCGGGCGGCTACATCCGCGACAACTTCTTCGGCGGCGACCCGCGCCTGCGCAAGATGGTCGAGCACCTGACCGACGACGACATCCGCAAGCTGTCGCGCGGCGGCCACGACTACCGCAAGGTCTACGCGGCGTTCAAGGCGGCGCGCGAGCACGTCGGCCAGCCGACCGTCATCCTCGCCCAGACCATCAAGGGCTGGACCCTGGGCAAGGACTTCGAGGCGCGCAACGCCACCCACCAGATGAAGAAGCTCACCAAGGCCGAGCTGAAGGAGTTCCGCGACCGGCTCTACCTGCCGATCCCGGACTCGGCCCTGGAGGGCGAGCTGCCCCCGTACTTCCACCCGGGCGAGAACGACCCCGAGATCGAGTACATGAAGGAGCGCCGCGCGGCGCTGGGCGGCGTGCTGCCCAAGCGCGTGCTGCGGGCCAAGCCGGTCAAGCTGCCCGGCGACGACGTCTACAAGACGTTCGGCAAGGGCTCCGGCAAGCAGCAGGTGGCCACCACCATGGCGTTCGTGCGCCTGCTGAAGGACCTCATGCGCGACAAGGAGATCGGCCACCGGTTCGTGCCGATCATCCCGGACGAGGCGCGCACGTTCGGCCTCGACGCGATGTTCCCCACGGCGAAGATCTACTCGCCGCACGGCCAGACGTACGAGGCCGTCGACAGGGAGCTGCTGCTGTCGTACAAGGAGGCCGTGCAGGGCCAGATCCTGCACGAGGGCATCAGCGAGTCGGGCTCGATGGCCTCGGCGATCGCCGCCGGCACCGCGTACGCCACGCACGGCGAGCACATGATCCCGATCTACATCTTCTACTCGATGTTCGGGTGGCAGCGCACCGGCGACCAGATGTGGCAGATGGGCGACCAGATGGGCCGCGGCTTCCTGCTCGGCGCCACCGCGGGCCGCACCACGCTGAACGGCGAGGGCCTCCAGCACGAGGACGGCCACACGCCGCTCATCGCCTCGACCAACCCGGCCGCGATCTCCTACGACCCGTCGTGGGCGTTCGAGGTGGCGCACATCGTCAAGGACGGCCTGCGCCGCATGTACGGCGACCAGCCCGAGGACGTCTTCTACTACCTGACCGTCTACAACGAGCCCTACCTCCAGCCGGCCGAGCCCGCCGGGCTCGACGTGGACGGCCTGCTCAAGGGCCTGTACAAGTTCTCCGACGGCCCGCAGGTGCAGGGCCCGAAGGCCAACATCCTCGTCTCCGGCGTGGCGGGCCCGTGGGCCGTGGAGGCGCAGCGGCTGCTGGCCGAGGACTGGGGTGTGTCGGCCGCCGTCTGGTCGGCCACGTCGTGGACCGAGCTGCGCCGCGACGCGCTCGCCTGCGAGGAGCACAACCTGCTCAACCCGGAGGCCGAGCCGCGCGTGCCGTACGTGACGCAGGCGCTGTCGCAGGCCCAGGGGCCGTTCGTGGGCGTCAGCGATTACATGAAGGCGGTCCAGGACCAGATCGCCCAGTGGGTCCCGGGTGACTGGTCGTCGCTCGGCACCGACGGGTTCGGCCTGTCCGACACCCGCTCGGCGCTGCGCCGCCACTTCCACGTCGACGCGGCGTCGATCACGCTGGCCGTGCTCACGAGCCTGGTCAAGCGCGGCGAGCTCGACGACGAGGTGCTGAGCGAGGCGATCGCCCGCTACCACCTCAAGAACGGCGTGACCGAGGCCGGCGGCGCCGAGAGCAACGACACGCAGTCGATGGGCGTCTGACCGGCACGTCCCATGCCCGGCGGCCACAGGTGAGAGTGAGGCGACGCGTCCCGAGGGGCGCGTCGCCTCACTCCGTTCCTGGTGGAGTCTCACGTATTGTGGGCACTACTTCCCCCGGAGAGCCGAGGGGGAAGATTCATGCGTCATGTCCTGGCCGTCGCCGCCGCGCTGGCCCTGTCCACCAGTGCCTGCGCGGGCACGGCGAAGCCCGACACCGACCCCAAGGGAGTGGTCCCGCCCATCTCCTGGGGCCCGTGCACGGACATCAAACGGCCCGGCGGGCAGACCCCCGCTCAGCAGGACCCCGCCGTCAGGTGCGCCAAGCTGGCCGTCCCCCTCGACTACGAGAATCCGGGCGGCGACACGATCCAGCTCGCCCTGATCAAGGTCGCGGCCACCGGCCAGAAGCGCCGCCTCGGCTCGCTGGTCTTCAACTTCGGCGGCCCCGGCGGCTCCGGCGTCGACACGCTGGACCAGGCCGCCAAGTCGTTCGACACGCTGCGCGCGCGCTACGACCTGATCAGCTTCGACCCGCGCGGCGTCGAGCGCAGCGCGGGCGTGCGCTGCGGCAGCGACGCCGACCTGGACCGGTGGGTGGCGGTCAACACGCTCCCGATCGACGAGCGGACCCGCCTGGCCGGCCAGGCCGCCAACCGGGAGTTCGCCCGGCTCTGCCAGCGCGACTCGGGCTCGGTCCTGCCGTACGTGGGCACGGTGAACGCCGCCCGCGACATGGACCGGCTGCGCACCGCTCTCAGGGAGCCCAAGCTCAACTACTTCGGCATGTCGTACGGCACGCAACTCGGCGCCGTCTACGCCACCCTGTACCCGGAGAACGTCGGCCGGATGGTGCTCGACGCCCCCCTCGACCCGGCGATCACCTTCGGCGAGCGCACGATCGCGCAGACCAGCGGCTTCCAGCGGGAGTACGAGACGTTCCTGAAGGACTGCGTGAAGAGCGGCTGCGAATTCGGCAAGACCGTCAAGGCGGCGAGCGCCAATGTCGACCGGCTCATGAACCGCCTCGTGACCAAGCCGCTCACCGTGAACGGCCGGCAGCTCACCCAGGGCCTGGCCTCGACCGGGGTCGCCGCGGCCCTGTACTCGGAGCTGTCGTGGCCGTTCCTGGAGAAGGCGATCGCCGCGGGGATCAAGGGCCGGGGCGAGGCGCTGATGTTCCTGGCCGACTCCTACACCGGGCGTGACGAGCGCGGCCACTTCTCGACGCAGATGTCCAGCTTCCCGGCGATCACCTGCGTGGACTCGGCGGAGCGTCCCGACGACCAGCAGCTGCGCGGCACGTGGGCGGAGTCGACCAGGATCTCGCCGCTGTTCGGCGGTGAGGGCTCGGGCGGGCTGTGCCGCTTCTGGCCGGTCCCGGGCAACGACCAGGCCCGGCACGTGAACGCCACGGGGTCGGCGCCGATCGTCGTGGTGGGCGGCAAGGGCGACCCGGCCACGCCGTACCAGTGGGCGCCGCGCCTGACCGCGGAGCTGAAGACCGCCCGGCTGATGACGTACGAGGGCGAGGGCCACGGCGCGTACACGTCGGGCAACCGCTGCATCCAGCGCAAGGTCGACTCCTACCTCCTCTCCGGCAAGCTGCCGGCCCGCGGCGCCGTCTGCTCGGCCACCTGACCGCCGGACCGCCGCTCGTCCGCCACGCGTGCCCGGGCCGGTCTAGGCTCGGGCACGTGACCGACTATCCCGCGCACGTCGAGGCCGAGGCCGCCAGGCTCGTCGAGCTGGTGTCCGGGGCCGACCCCGGCACGCCGGTGCCCACCTGCCCCGGCTGGACGCTCGCCGAGCTGATCACCCACGTCGGCACCACGCATCGCTGGGTGATCCACATCCTGCGCGACCGCGTGCAGGAGCGCATCTGGTCGCGCCAGGTGCCCAACGGCCTGCCCGAGGGGGCGAGCGGCGACCCGGCCTGGCTGGCGCGGGGGGCCGCCGAGCTGGTGGCCACGCTGCGCGCCACCGACCCGGCGACGCGGGTGTGGTCGTGGGGCGGCGACCAGTCGGCGGCGTACTGGGCGCGGCGGATGGCGTTCGAGCTGCTCGTCCACCGGGCCGACGCCGAGCTGGCCCTGGGCGCGGACCCGGCGATCCCCGCGGCGACGGCGCTGGACGGCATCGAGGAGTTGCTCGGCAACCTGCCGCACGCCGTCTGGGTCGCCCGCCGCCTGGCCGAGCTGGACGCGGAAGGCGCCACGATCCACCTGCACGCCACCGACACACCGCCCGCGGCGAAGGACCTTCCCGAGGGCGCGGGCGAGTGGACCGTCGTCCAGGGCGCGGCGGGCACGGTCGCCTGGACGCGCGGCCACACCAAGGCGGACACGGCCGTCCGCGGCCCCGCCCGCGACCTGCTGCTCATGTTGTACGGCCGGCGCTTCGCCCCCACGCTGACCGTCGTCGGCGACCGCTCCGTCCTGGACCGCTGGCTCGCCAAGGCCGCCTTCTGATCCCACGTTCCGGCGGCCTGATCCCACGTTCCGACGGCGCGCACAACGGCAGGCGCCGCGACGGCGAAAAGCCCTGGACGCGCCGCCGCTCGGCGGTCGGCGGCGTGTCCAGGGAGGGGGCCGCCCGGCGGGAGGCGGGGCGGCCCGCCACGAGCCCTTGCGGCGGGCCGCCGGCCGGCGGGGAAGGCGCCGGCGGCGGCTCGCCGCGGCTCATGGCCTCGGGTGGAAGATCCTGAAAAGGTGGCCCGGGGTGCCTTCGGGGTCGGCCGTCGCCACCTCGAACCAGGTCACCGTGTCGTCCATCCCCGCCCTCTCATTTGTCGAACACGATGACGATCCACTGGTGAGACGACAGCCCTATGTCGGTGTTTCCTCATGACTTTTCGAGCTACTGATCGAGAATCGTGCCGTGGACCACCATCTCCGGCAGGTCGGGTGCGAAGCCTTCGAGCGGGCGGTCAGGGCAGCGCTCGCCGGTGACGCCGGCGGAGGCGATCCGGTCCAGCCGGAACACCCGGACGTCGTCGCGTAACCGGCACCACGCCACCAGGTACCAGAACCCGCCCCGGCCGCCCAGGAACACCCCGGGCTCCACGTCGCGCGAGGTCAGCGCGCCCTTGGCGTCGGCGTACTCCAGCCGCAGCACGCGGCGGCGCAGCAGCGCCTCCTCGATCGCCCGCGAGACGCCCTCGGCGCCGAGCGGCCGGCCGCCCGCGCCTCGGTCACCGGGCTCGGCGACGACCTGCACCCGGCGGGCCAGCTCGCGCGCCAGCTCGCCCTCCCGGCCGGGCATGGCGGCCACCACCTTGCGCAGCGCGCTGCGCGCCTCCCGGCCGAACGGCTGGTCGCCGGCCCTGCTGAGCGCCAGCGCGATGGCCACGGCCTCGGCCGGCGAGAAGTTGAGCGGGGGAAGGGACATCTTCTTGTCGAGCGCGTACCCGCCCCTGCGCCCCGGCTCGGCGTAGATCGGCACCCCGGACTCCTGGAGGGCGGCGATGTCGCGCTCGATCGTGCGGACGCTCACCTCGAACCTGCCGGCCAGCTCGCGCGCCGAGCGGCAACGCGGGGAGATCGCGCGCAGGTCCTCGACGAGCGCGTACAGCCGATCGGTACGGTTCACAGCCAGGACGCTACGCGCCGCCACCGACAATCGCGCGTCCCGCGACGTCCCCGGCACCTCGCCGTCACCGCCAGGCCACAGGGCTCTCACCCCCACGCCCGCGAACGCCCCCACGGCGGCCCGCACGACGGCCCGCCACCGGCCCCACGCCCGTCTACGACCGGCGGCGGGTCCACGCCAGCAGGTCCTCCACCGGCCGCGTGTTCACGATCCGCCCGGCCTCGATCCCGCACCGCGCCGCCCGCTCGCAGCCGAACCTCTGCCAGTCGAGCTGCCCCGGCGCGTGCGCGTCGGAGTCGATCGCGAAGTCGCACCCCATCTCGTACGCGAGCAGCATCAGCCGCTTCGGCGGGTCCAGCCGGTCCGGCCTGGAGTTGATCTCCACGGCCACCCCGAAGCGGCGGCACGCCTCGAAGACGATCTCGGCGTCGAACTCCGACTCCGGCCGCACCCCGCCCCGCCGGCCGCCGCCGCGCACGATCCGCCCGGTGCAGTGCCCGAGCACGTCGACATGCGGGTTCGCGACGGCGGCGACCATCCGGCGGGTCATCTCGTGGCGGTTCATGCGCAGCTTGGAATGGACGCTGGCCACGACCACGTCGAGCCGTTCGAGCAGCTCGGGCTCCTGGTCGAGGGTGCCGTCGAGGTTGACGTCCACCTCGGCGCCGGTGAGCACCCGGAACGGCGCGAGGCGCTCGTTGAGCCGCTCCACGAGGTCGAGCTGGCGGCGCAGGCGAGCAGGCGACAGGCCGTTGGCGACGGTCAGGCGGGGCGAGTGGTCCGTCAGGGCCCAGTAGTCGTGGCCGAGCGCCCGGGCGGTCCCGGCCATCTCCTCGATCGGCGAGCCGCCGTCCGACCAGTCGGAGTGGCTGTGCAGGTCGCCCTTGAGCGCCGAGCGCAGCGCCGCGGTCTCCTCGTCCAGATCGGCGCCCTCGGTCGCGCGCAGCCTGCGCAGGTAAGCGGGCACCTGGCCGTCCAGCGCCTCGGTGATGGTCAGGGCGGTGACCTTGCCGATGCCCGGCAGGTCGGCGAGGCCGCCCGCGCCGGCCAGGCGTACGAGCTCGTCGTCCGGCAGCGACTCGGCCACGGCCGCCGCCCGGCGGAACGCGCGCACGCGGTAGGTGGGCTCTCCGGCCCGTTCCAGGAGGAAGGCGATCTCACGCAGAGCCTCGACCGGTTTCATGGGGAACTCCTACCCGCAGGTAGTTCGTCCCCTAAGGGACATTGATGCCGCGGGATGGCCCCCGCTAGGCTGATCGGCCAACGAAAGCAGGAGCTCATGGGACAGCCGAGACCACAACAACCGCAGCAACCGCCCCGGCGGTCCAAGGCATCCAAAGTGGTCACGCTGTCCGTCATCGGCATCGTCTCCGTGATGGTCGTCGGCTACTGCGCCGCCCAGTCCGACGACGACGACGTCACCGCCGACTGCGTCGACACGAGCCAGCAGCTCCCCGACGGCTCGTACCCCGTCGTCGACGACGACTACTGCGACGACGACGACAGTGGTGGCGGCGGCTACTACTACAGCAGCGGCCCCCGCGCCGCCTACCACTGGTACTACGGCGGCAGGCGGGTCGGCACCCACGTGCGCGGCGGCACCACTCTGCGCCCCTCCGACGTGACCATCTCCTCCCGCACGGGCAAGTCGATCCAGCGGGGCGGCTTCGGCGGCCGCTCCAGCAGCGGGAGCTGACGCGTGCGGCGCGAACGCGGGACGCCGAGGAACGGCTGGGACAAGATCATAGAGAGCCAGGGGCTGGCCTACCACCGCGCGGCCCACCCCGAGGGGCTCAGCCGCCCGTACTGGGACGAGTCCGTCCACTATGTCTTCTCCATGGACGAGGTAGAGGCGCTGGAGGCGCAGGTCGAAGAGCTGCACGAGATGTGCCTGCGCGCAGCGGCCCACGTCGTGGAGACCGGCCGCTTCGCGGACTTCGCCATCCCCGAGTGGGCCGTGGAGGACGTCAGGCGGTCGTGGGAGCGCCGCGACCCCCACCTGTACGGCCGCTTCGACCTGCGCTACGACGGCACGGGCCCGGCCAGGCTGCTGGAGTACAACGCCGACACGCCGACCTCGCTGGTGGAGTCGGCGGTCGTGCAGTGGTTCTGGCTGAAGGACACGCATCCGGACGACGACCAGTGGAACTCCGTCCACGAGCGGCTCGTCGACCGCTGGGCCGCCATGGCGCTGCCGCCCGGCCCCACCCACTTCTCGTGGACGTCCATGGACGAGACCGGCGAGGAGGCGATGACCCTCGCCTACCTCCAGGAGACGGCCGAGCAGGCCGGGCGCTCCACGGTGGCGGTCGCCATGGAGGACCTCGGCTGGGACGAGCTGAACCGGCGCTTCGTCGACGTCGAGGAGCGGTGGATGCGCTCGGTCTTCAAGCTGTACCCGTGGGAGTGGATGCTGGCCGACCCGTTCGGGCGGCACGCCGTCCGGCACGCCACCTGGATCGAGCCCCTGTGGAAGGTCCTGCTGTCGAACAAGGCCCTGCTCGCCGTCCTGTGGGAGCTGTACCCCGGCCACCCCAACCTGCTTCCCGCCTACCTCGACGGGCCCCGCGACCTGACCTCGTACATCGTCAAACCGCTGCTGGGCAGGGAGGGCGCGTCGATGCGCGTCGTCACCCCGGAGGGCGGGCACGAGACCCCGGGCGAGTACGGGCGTGAGGGCTTCGTTTACCAGGGCTTCGAGGCCCTGCCCGAGTTCGACGGCCAGCGGCCGGTGCTCGGCGCCTGGGTGGTCGCCGACGAGGCGGCCGGCCTCGGCATCCGCGAGACCGCGGGTTTGATCACCGACGACACCTCCTCCTTCGTCCCCCACCGAATCGAGCGACCATGACCCTGCTGGAAACCCTCGCCCGCGGCGCCGGCGCCATCGCCGCCTACGCCGCCGTCGGCGTGGTGCTGCTGATCGTCGGCTTCTACGTGATCGACCTCGCCACCCCCGGCAAGCTCAGCGCGATCATCCGCACCGAGCGCAACCCCAACGCCACCCTGCTCGCCACCTCCGCCATGATCGCCGTTGGGCTCATCGTGGCCGCCTCGATCTGGTCCTCCGGCGGCCGGCTCGCCGAGGGGCTGGCGGGCACCGCGGTCTTCGGCCTGGTCGGCATCGTGGTGCAGACCGTGGCGATGATGATCTTCGACAAGGTCGTCGGCATCTCGGTGCGCGACCTCGTCAAGGAGCCGGAGATCCAGCCGGGCGCGCGGCTGCTCGCCGCCACGCACGTGGCCATCGGGCTCATCACGGCCGTGGCCGTGATCTGACCGCGGCCCCGTTCCGGCCCGGCCGTCGCCGTGCGTCGCGGCCGGTCGTGCGGACCTGGCACTCTAGGAGGCGTGACAGACCGGACCCGGGAGGACACCACGCGCAGGCTGGAGCGCGCCATGGGCGCGCTCGGCACGGCCGCCATGGCGCGCATGGACGAGCAACTGCCATGGTTCCGCGCGCTCAGCGCCGAGGACCGCTCCTGGGTGGGCCTGGTGGCGCAGGCCGGCATCGCCGCGTTCGTGGAGTGGTTCCAGCACGCCGGCGAGAACCGGCCGAAGCCCAGCATCGAGTTCTTCGGCACGGCCCCGCGCGAGCTGAAGCGCTCCATCTCGCTGCAGCAGACGGTCGACATCGTCCGCGTGGTGGTGGAGGTCGTCGAGGCGCAGGGTGACGAGCTGGCCGCGCCCGGCGGCGAGGACCAGCTCCAGCAGGCCATGCTGCGCTACACCCGTGACGTGGCGTTCGCCGCCGCCCAGGTCTACGCCCGCGAGGCCGAGGCCCGCGGCGCCTGGGACGCCCGGCTGGAGGCCCTGATCGTCGACGCGCTGGTCCGGGGCGAGGTGGACGACGGGCTGCACTCGTGGGCCGCCGCGCTCGGCTGGACCTCCTCCCCCGTGGTGGTGATCGCCGGTCACGCCCCCGAGGACGACCCGCGGGCGGTGATCGACGGGCTGCGCGAGAAGGGCCGCCGCATCGGCATGGACCTGCTGGCCGGGGTGCAGGCCGACCGGCTGATCGTGATCGTGGGCGGCGCCGGCAGCGTGGACGAGGCGGCCCGGCAGGTGGTGGCCCGGTTCGGGCCGGGGCCGATCGTCATCGGCCCGGAGGTGCCCGACCTGCACGCCGCGGCGAGGTCCGCGCGGGCCGCGCTGGCCGGGCTGAAGGCGTCGTCCGGCTGGCCCGACGCCCCCCGCCCCGTGCACGCCGACGACCTGCTCGCCGAACGGGCCCTGGACGGCGACGAGGACGCGCGCGAGCAGCTCGTGGAGAACGTGTACCTGCCGCTGGCGGGCACGCCGCTGCTCGACACGCTGGCGACGTACCTGGAGCAGGGCACCTCGCTGGAGGCGACGGCGCGGCTGCTGTTCGTCCACCCCAACACGGTCCGCTACCGTCTGCGGAAGATCACCGAGCTGACCGGCTACCAGCCGACCGAGGGACGCTCCGCCTTCACCCTGCAGGTGGGCCTCATCCTGGGCCGCCTCACGGAGAGCGCCGCGACATGGCGGGCCCTAACGTAATTGTCCGGAAACCCCCATTGTAGGAACCGTACAAAACCTGTTGGACAAAGTTCGTACGGATCCTTAGCCGCGTGTCGGAGTTCTACAGGGCATGGTGGAGTTCGTGCTTGCAATCGTCGCTCCGGGCCAAGGCGCCCAGACTCCGGGTTTCCTGACACCCTGGCTTGAGCTGCCCGGTCTGGCCGACCGGCTCGCCGGGTGGTCCGAGGTGGCAGGGCTGGATCTGATCGCCCACGGCACCACCGCGGGCGCCGACGAGATCCGCGACACCGCCGTCGCGCAGCCTCTTCTCGTGGCCGCCGCGCTCGCCTCCGCCGAGGCACTCGGTGTGACTCCCGACCTGGTGGCCGGGCACAGCGTCGGCGAGTTCGCCGCCGCCGCGCTGGCCGGGACCCTCACCGCCGAGCAGGCGCTGGAGCTGGTCCGCGAGCGCGCCCAGGCCATGGCCAAGGCCGCCGCCGTCACCGAGACCGGCATGACCGCGGTCCTCGGCGGCGACGAGGCCGAGGTCCTCGCCGCCATCGACAGGCACGGCCTGACCCCCGCCAACATCAACGGCGCCGGCCAGATCGTCGCCGGCGGCACGCTGGAGCAGCTCGCCGCCTTCCAGGACGACGCGCCCGAGCGCGCCAGGCTCCGCCCGCTCGCCGTGGCGGGCGCCTTCCACACCGTGCACATGGCCCCGGCCGTCGCCGCCCTGCGCGAGGCCGCGGCCGGCGTGACGCCCGCCGACCCGGCGGTCCGGCTGCTGTCCAACGCCGACGGCCAGGTCGTGACGAGCGGCCCCGACTTCCTGGACCGGCTGGTCAAGCAGGTCAGCAGCCCGGTCCGGTGGGACTCCTGCATGGCCTCCATGGCCGAGCTGGGCGTCACCGCGATCATCGAGCTGCTCCCCGGCGGCACCCTGACCGGCCTGGCCAAGCGCGCGCTGCGGGGCGTCCCCACCGTCGCGCTGAAGACCCCCGACGACCTCGACGCGGCCAAGGAGCTGATCAAGTGAGGATCCCCGACGTCGCGCCAGGCGCGAAGGTGCTGGCCTTCGGCCACTACCAGCCGGCCACCGTCGTCACCAACGACGACCTGGCCAAGATCATGGACACCAACGACGAGTGGATCCAGTCGCGCGTCGGCATCCGCGAGCGCCGCATCGCCTCCGAGGGCGAGTCGGTCGAGGACATGGCCGTGCAGGCCGGAGGCAAGGCCCTGGCCGCCAGCGGCCTGTCCGCCGCCGACGTCGACCTGGTGATCGTGGCCACCTGCACGCTGGAGACGCAGATCCCCAACGCCGCCGCCGTGGTGGCGCACCGGCTGGGCATCCAGGCGCCGGGCGCGTTCGACGTCAACGCCGCCTGCGCCGGCTTCTGCTACGCGCTGGCCACCGCCAGCGCCGCCGTCCGCGGCGGCTCGGCGCGCAACGTGCTCGTCATCGGCTCGGAGAAGCTGTCGCAGTGGGTGGACCCGACCGACAGGTCCACCGCGGTGATCTTCGCCGACGGAGCGGGGGCCGCGGTGGTGGCCCCGGCCGACACGCCCGGGATCGGACCGGTCGTCTGGGGCAGCTCGGGCGACAAGGCCGACGCGATCTCCATCACCGACCGCAACGACCACCTCCACCAGGAGGGCCAGACGGTGTTCCGCTGGGCCACCACCGCGCTGCACCCGGTGGCCAAGGAGGCGTGCGACCGCGCCGGGGTCGACCCCTCGGAGCTGGCCGCGTTCGTCCCGCACCAGGCCAACCTGCGCATCATCGAGGCGATCGCGCGCAAGCTCGGCGCCGACAAGGCCGTCGTGGCGCGTGACATCGTCACCGCCGGCAACACCTCGGCGGCCTCCATCCCGCTGGCGCTCTCGCGCATGATCGAGCGCGGCGAGGTGCGCTCCGGCGACCTCGCGCTCGTCCTGGGCTTCGGCGCCGGCCTCACCTACGCGGGCCAAGTCATCGAGGTTCCGTAGGATCCGGTACGGCTCCCGCCGCACCGGACACGACTTGTACGGCGTGAGCCGTACAGAACCAGATAGAACCAAAGGAGAACTACGACATGGCTGCCACCGAGCAGGAGATTCTCGAGGGCCTCGGCAAGATCATCAACGAGATCACCGGTATCCCGGCCTCCGAGGTGACCCCCGAGAAGAGCTTCGTGGACGACCTCGACATCGACTCCCTGTCCATGGTCGAGATCGCCGTGGCCGCCCAGGACGAGTTCGGCGTCGAGATTCCCGACGACCAGCTCAAGAACCTGAAGACGGTCAAGGACGTCCTCACCTTCATCCAGAACTGACGATCGGCAGCTCGCGGGCTGCCGGTTGAGCGATTGTCACCTTACTGATCGACAAGGAGCGAGAAACGTGAGTGCGAACCGGGTACGTGTCGTCGTCACCGGGCTAGGCGCGACGACGCCCGTCGGTGGAGACGTCACCTCGACCTGGTCGGCGCTCCTCGCCGGTCAGTCGGGCGTCAAGGCCATCACCGAGGAGTGGATCGACACCGTCCCCGTGAAGTTCGCGGGGACGGCGGCGGTCGACCCCACCGAGGTGCTGCCCAGGCCCGAGGCCCGCCGTCTCGACCGGAGCGAGCAGTTCGCCCTGGTGGCGGCCCGCGAGGCCTGGCAGGACGCCGGCGCGCCGCCGGTCGCTCCCGAGCGGCTCGGCGTCGTGGTGTCCAGCGGCATCGGCGGCATCAACACCACGCTGTCGGCCTACGACACCTACAAGGAGCGCGGCTGGAACCGGCTCTCGCCGTTCACCGTGCCGATGCTCATGCCGAACGGCCCGGCCGCGTGGATCGGCCTCGACCTCGGAGCCCAGGCCGGCGTGCACGCCACCGTGTCCGCCTGCGCCTCCGGCGCCGAGGCCATCGGCTACGCGATGGACATGATCCGGTCCGGCCGCGCCGACGTGGTCGTCGCGGGCGGCACCGAGGCCGCGATCCACGGCCTCAACATCGCGGCCTTCTGCGCCGCGCGTGCCATGTCCACCCGCAACGACGACCCGGCCGGCGCGTCGCGGCCCTGGGACCGCGAGCGGGACGGGTTCGTGCTCGGCGAGGGCGCCGGCATCCTGGTGCTGGAGTCCGAGGAGCACGCCCGGGCACGCGGCGCCCGCGTGTACGCCTACGCCGCGGGCGTCGGCTACTCCGCCGACTCCCACCACATCACCCAGCCGGAGCCGGAGGGCCGGGGCATCATCATGGCGATGACCCAGGCGCTCAACGACGCCGACATCACCGGCCTGGACGTCAAGCACGTCAACGCCCACGCCACCTCCACTCCCGCCGGGGACGTCATCGAGGTGCAGGCGGTCGCCAAGGCCATCGGCGTCCACCCGCTGGTCACCTCGACCAAGTCCATGACCGGCCACCTGCTGGGCGGCGCGGGCGGCATCGAGTCCGTGTTCACGATCAAGGCGCTGCAGGAGCGGATCGTTCCCGCGACCATCAACCTGGCCGATCCCGACGACGGGATCGAGGTGGACATCGTCCACGGCGCCAACCGCGCCCTGCCGGAAGGCGACATCGCCGCGGTCAACAACTCGTTCGGGTTCGGCGGCCACAACGCGACCGTCGTCTTCAAGAGCGCCTGATGACCGTTGCGGACGACAGGGTGACGGCCGCGGGCTCCGACCAGGAGCCCGCTGATCCCCGCGACCCCGCCGTCCGCCTCGCCGCGCTGCTCGACGAGGGCTCGCTGCGGCTGATCACTCCTGAGGACAAGAGCGGCGTGCTCGCCGCGATGGGCCGCGTCGAGGGTGTCCCCGTCGTCGCCTTCTGCAGTGACGCCCGTTTCCAGGGCGGCGCGATGGGCAGCGAGGGCTGCGAGCACATCGTGCACGCCTACGACGTGGCCGTCCGAGAGCGGGTGCCGGTCCTCGGGATCTGGCACTCCGGCGGTGCGCGACTCGCCGAAGGCGTCGAGTCGCTGCACGCCGTCGGCCGGGTCTTCGCCGCCATGACGAAGGCGTCCGGCGTCGTCCCGCAGATCTCCGTGGTCGTCGGGGCCGCCGCCGGCGGCGCCGCCTACGGCCCGGCGCTCACCGACCTGGTCATCCTGGCCGACTCCGGCCGGATCTTCGTCACCGGGCCCGACGTGGTGCGCAGCGTCACCGGTGAGGACGTCGACAGCGCGGCGCTCGGCGGCCCCGAGCCCCACAGCAAGCGCAGCGGCGTCGTCCACGTCGTCACCAGGACCGAGACCGACGCGCTGCTCACGGCGCGCCGGCTCGCCGTGCTGCTCGGCCACCAGGGCCGCGTACGCGCCTCCGAGGTGGAGGAAGTCGACTTCTCCAGCCTGCTGCCCGAGTCGGCCCGCCGCGCCTACGACGTCAAGCCGCTGGTCAACGGCCTGCTCGACGAGCCGGGCGTGGAGCTGCACCCGAAGTGGGCGCCCAACATCGTCACCACCCTCGGCCGGCTCGGCGGGCGGACCGTCGGCGTGGTCGCCAACAACCCGCTGCGGCTCGCCGGCTGCCTCGACGCCACCTCCGCGGAGAAGGCCGCCCGCTTCGTGCGCATGTGCGACGCCTTCGGGGTGCCGCTGGTGGTCCTCGTGGACGTGCCGGGCTACCTGCCGGGCGTCGGCCAGGAGCACGACGGCGTCGTCCGCCGCGGGGCCAAGCTGCTGCACGCCTTCGCCGAGGCGTCGGTGCCGCGGGTCACGCTGGTCACCCGCAAGGCGTACGGGGGCGCGTACGTCGCGATGAACTCCCGCGCGCTCGGCGCCACCAAGGTGTTCGCCTGGCCGACGGCCGAGATCGCGGTCATGGGCGCGGTGGCGGCGGTCCGCGTCCTCAAGCGGCGCGAGCTGGCCGCGGCCTCCGACGAGGAGCGGCCGGAGCTGGAGCAGCGCCTGGCGCAGGAGCACGAGAGGCTCGCCGGCGGCCTGGCCCGCGCACAGGACCTCGGCGTGATCGACGAGGTCCTCCGGCCCGCGGAGACGCGCGGCGCGATCGCCAGGGTGCTCGCCCAGGCCACCCCGGCCCGGGGCGCGCACGGCAACATCCCGTTGTAAGCCCGGTCCTACCCGGATGGGCCCGCACCTGTCGAAGGTGCGGGGCCCAACGGCGTTCAGAGACGCGTCCGGAGACGCCGGGCGGGAGGCCCGTGGTGGGGAGACCCGAAGGTGGGAGACCGTGGCGGGAGGCCCGTGGCGGGCCCGTAGGGGCCCGTGGGGGGTCAGACGGCGGCGTGCAGCCAGCGGACGGGGGCGCCGTCACCCGCGTAGCGGAACGGCTCCAGCTCCTCGTCCCACGGCTTGCCGAGCATCTTGTCCAGTTCCTCCTCCAGCACGCACCTCCCCTGGGCCGCCATCATCATGACGGCGCGCAGCCGGTCCTCGGGCACCATGATGTCGCCGGCCGCCCCGATGACCGCGCTGAAGGCGCCGAGTGTGGGCGTGTAGGCGTGGCGGGACCCGTCGACGCCCTGCGAGGCGTCCTCCGTGATCTCGAATCTGATGCGCTGCCAGCCCATCAGCGAGGACGTGATGGCGGCCGCGATGCCGGGGCGGCCCTCCCACTCCGCCTGCGCCCGTACGACATTGGGCGCGGCTGGTTGCGGCGTCCACGTCAGGTCCACGGGCACGCCAAGGACACCCGCGACCGCCCATTCGATATGAGGGCACAGCGCGGGCTGAGCCGAGTGGACGTAGAGCACGCCACGAGCAGACACCGGACCTCCCGTTTCGGTACGAGGTGCGCCTTCCCCAACGGCCTCGTCCTGGGATGATCACAAGTGACTAGGGAGAGACTACCGTCGGTCGCGATCAGGCACCAGAGGGGGCCCATACCAAGTTGTTGCGGCTGTGGCACGTGACAGCGGGGTCCGACGCGGATAGATACCCGCTCATGGACATCGAATATGTCGGCGAGGCGCTCATCCGGCCAGGTCAGGTGATGACCGACCGCACCGCCCTGTCCACCGTGGCCCGCTGGACGCAGGCAGTCTCCGAAGGCGACGGCGTCTGTGTGATCCACCTGTCGCGCGGCGTCGACGCCTGCGAGATCACCCGGGACCTGCGAGATCGCGGCTTCCGGGCCTCGCCCAACCACGTGGTCACCGGCCAGCCGCTGTTCTTCGGCGGCCCGGCGTCCCGGCCGTTCCCGGTGCGCCCGGCCCCGCACCGGCCCGCCAGAGGCCGCTCGTCCGTGCTGGTGGGCCTGCTCGACACGGGCGTCACCAAGCACCCGTGGTGGGAGTCCAGCGGCTGGTACGGCGACCTCGGCCGCGACGACGGGGACGCCGCCGACGGTCCGCAGGCGGGTCATGGCACGTTCCTCGCCGGCCTCCTCCTGCGCCGCGCCCCGGGCGTGTCGCTGTGCGTGCGGCGGGTCCTCGACGGCGACGGCCTCGGTGACGAGGCGACCGTGATCCGGGCGCTGAACCGGATGCGCGAGCGGGCGCCCCAGGTGATCAACCTGTCCTTCGGCTGCCACACCTTCGACGACCGCCCGCCTCCGCTGCTGGCCGACGCGCTCAGAGGGCTGCCCGACACGGTCAAGGTGGCCTGCGCGGGCAACACGGCCGGCGACCGGCCGTTCTGGCCGGCGGCGCTGCAGGGGGTCGTGGCGGTCGGCGCGGTGGACGCGTCCGAGCAGCGGCGGGCGCCGTTCTCCGCGCACGGCACCTGGGTCGACGCGTGCGCCCGCGGCGAGTGGCTGACCAGCAGCTATCTGGAGGTCGGGGAGTTCGACGGGTACGCGGCGTGGAGTGGCACGTCCTTCGCCGCCGCCCTGGTGGCGGGCGCCATCGCCGACGCCGCGCGGGAGCTGCCGGTGGGCCGGGCGGCCGAGCGGGTGCTCGATCCCGCGACGGCCAGGCAAATCCCTGATCTAGGGTCTCTCGTCCCGTCGAGTCTGTAGAGTTTACGCTCAGTCCTCGGCCAGTTACGGGGAGGCAGCGTGGCCTCCTCGTAGGGCGGGCGAAGGAGGCCGCATGCACGAGCCACGGCACGCAGGCGAGTTGCTCGAAGCAGCGGCCGACGACGACCAGACGGCCTGGGACACGCTCGAATGCAGGTATGGGCCACGAATGTGGGCGGTGGCCCGAGCCTGCGGCTTGAGCGAAGCGGATGCGGCGGACGCGGTCCAGGGAGCGTGGCTGCGGCTGCTGGAGCATCTGCACACCATCAGGGAACCATCGGGCATAGGCGCATGGCTGGCCACGACCACCCGTCGTGAGGCGATGCTGATCCTCAGGAAGGAGCGCCCCGGCGTTCCCCTCCCCGAGGTCGTGCCCGGCGAGCCTGATCCGGCGGCGGCCGTCCTGGAGGCCGACAGCAGCCGCCGGCTCTGGAAGGCGGTCTCCAGCCTGCACGAGCCATGCCGCACCCTCCTCCAGCTGGTAGCGACGAACCACAAGAGCCAGCAGGTGGCGGTGCGACTGGGCGTGCCCATAGGCAGCGTGGGTCCTACCAGAACGCGGTGCCTGGAAAGACTGCGCACTCTGATCCACCTACAGGAGACGGTGCAATGATCAACGAAGAGTACTTCCTGGCGGCGCTCCGTTTGGCCGCCGGGCACGATCCGCTCCCAGAACATGTCTCCGCTGCCGCCCGCGACGCCTACGGGCTCCGGGTCCCCCAAGCGGTGACCGCCGTCCCGGCCGAGTGCTCCGCCTCACGCGAGGTGCGCAGCTCGGACGGCTGCCAGCTGGTCCGCTTCGTCGCGGCGGGCCTGACCTTCGACTTGGAGGTGACCGTGGGCGACGGACTCATCGACGTGGCGGGACAGATCGTCCCGCATCCCGGAGAGGGCAGCCATGTCGACGTCCGCACCCCTCATCTGACGCTGACCAGACGCCTGGCCGGCACCGGCCACTTCGCGGCCACGGGCCTGCCTCCGGGCTGGCTCAGCGTGGTCTGCCACCGGCCCGGGCATTCCCCCGTCCAGACGAGGTGGGTGCGCATCCGACCGTGACGTCCGCACGCCCCGGCATCCCCCGCGTCTCCCGCCTGATGGCGGCCGGGCTGGTGACGGGCGGGCTGGTGGCGGCGGCCGAGGCGGCGGTGCTGCGCTCGGTCGTCGATCCCCGGCAGGCCATGCTCGCCGCCCGGGCCGTCCTGTCGGCCGCCGAGGCGCGGGGCGTGGCCGAGGCGGCCGCCGTGGCGCTCAGGGCGATGGGCCTGGCCGCGCGGGAGCTCGGCGACCTCGAGGCCGCCGAGCGCCACCTGCGGCGCGCCGTCGCCACACCCGGCGCGCCGCCCGAGCGGCCGGCCCAGGCCCGGCTGTCGCTGGTCACGGTACGCACCGAGCGCGGCCACCCCCTCCAGGCCCTGCGCATCGCGGCCCTGGCCTGGCCGGCCCTGTCGCCTCTCGACCGGGCCAAGCTCGACACCCAGCGCGCCGTGGCCCTGGCCCATCTCGGCCGCTACCAGGAGGCCGTGGCCGCCTGCGACCGCGCCGTACAGGTCCTGGCGGCGGCGCCGGGCACCGTCGACGACCACAGGTTCCTGGCCGGAGGGCTGCTCAACCGCGGGCTGGTCCACGCCTTCCGCGGCGACTGGGACGCCGCCATGGACGACGTCACCGCCTGCCTGGAGCTCGCCCGGCACGCCGGGCTCGACCACCTCGCGCGCCTGGCCGCCGCCAACCTGCCCTTCGTGGCCGTACGACGGGGCGACGTGGCCGGCGCGTTCGGCCACTACCGGGCGGCCGAGGACGCCCTGTTCGGCTTCCCCGAGCGGCTGGCCACGATGCGGGCCGACTTCGCGGGCGCCCTGCTGGCCGCGCAGCAGCCCGGCGAGGCCAGAGAGCTGCTCAGCCGGGCCGTACCCGACCTGGAGGCGTCCGGGGCACACGTCGCGCTGGCGGACGCCCGGCTGAAGCTGGCCAGGGCGGAGCTGCTGACGGGTGACGCACGGCGGGCCCTGGCGGTCGCCGAGCGGGCGGCCCGCGACCTGGAGGCGCAGGGCAGGCGCTCCTGGCTGCCGCTCGCCCGTGAGGTGGTCCTGCGTGCCCGCCTGGCCCTGGACGGTCCGGCGCCCGAGCTGCTGGCCGCCCTGGTGGCCTGCGCCGGCGAGCTGGAACGCGACCCCGCCCACCAGGCGGGCGCCGCCGCCCTCCGCCTGGAGGCGGCCGAGGTCGCCCTCGCCCTGGACGACCGCCCGACGGCCCTCACCCAGCTCACCCACCTGACGACCGTGCCCGGCGACGCATCGCAGGCCGTGCGGGGCAGCGCGGCCGGCGACTCGGCGGCGTGCGCGGGCTCGGAGGCGGGGGCTGCCGATCACGGGCCCGGCCAGGCACGGGGACCGGGTGTGACGCCTGCCAAGGTGGCGTCCCTGCCGCCCGCCCTGCAGGAGCTGGTCCGTGCGCCCGAGGCGCCCGTGGTGCGGCGGGTGCCGGGGCCGGTGCTGGGGCATGCCATGGCGCTGGAGGCGGAGCTGCGGGGCGACACCGCCGCCGCGCTCCGTGCCGCCCGTGACGGGCTGGCCGAGGTCGGGAGTCAGGCCGGCGCGTTCGACGACCCGGCGCTGCGGGCGCACATGGCACGGGCCGGTGAGCGGCTGGCCGGGCTGGGGCTGCGGCTGGCGGTCCGCGACCGGGACGCGGCCGAGGTGTTCGCCTGGGCCGAGCGCTGGCGGGCCGTGGCCGCGCCCCCGCCGCACGTGGCGGACCTGGACGAGGTGCGGGCCGCGCTGAGCGGGACGTCGCCGGACGGCGGCCGGCGGTGTGGAACGGCGCCGGGTGGAGGCAGGACTGGTGGGGCGGCGCAGGACGCGGCCGGGGAGGGTGGGACGGCGCCCTGTGGGGTGGGGCGGCGCGGCATGGCGCTGGTGGAGTTCGTGGCGGTCGGGGGGTCGCTGGTGGCCGTGGTGGTGACGGAGGAGCAGGCGGTGGTGCGACGGCTGGGCGGCCTGGAGGAGGTCGCGGAGGCGGTCATCCACCTGCGCTACGCCCTGCGCCGCCACACCCTCGGCGACGGCCCGCCCGCGAACCGGCCCGCCCTGGACCGTCCGGCCCACGGTCCGGGTGATCCGGTGTGGGAGGCGGCGCGGGAGGTCGGGCGGCTGCTGTTTCGGCCGGTCGAGACGGACGTGGGCGATCGGCCGCTGGTGGTGGTGCCCGCCGGGCCGCTGCACACCGTGCCGTGGGCCGCCCTGCCGGACCTGCGCGGGCGTCCGGTGAGCGTGGCCGCGAGCGCGTCGGCCTGGCTCGCGGACCGGGGGGGCGGGGCCGGCCCCCGCGGGCGACGGCGGGGGGGCGGCGGCAAGCGCGGGGGGGGGCCCGGGCGGCCTGGCCGAGGGCGCCG